>JAPPPC010000799.1 GCA_028817685.1 Rhodospirillaceae bacterium | reverse complement strand
CAACCCCGCCTGCGGGCCGCCCAGCAGCTTGTCACCGCTGAAGGTGACGACATCCGCCCCGTCGGCCAGGGTTTCGGCGGGCGTCCGCTCGTGTGGCAAACCATACTCGGCGAGATCGGCCAGCGCCCCGCTGCCTAAATCGACGACGAAAGGCAGATCATTTTCATGCGCCAGTTTGGCCAGATCGGCTTCTGCCGGCGCTGCCGTGAAGCCCTGGATCTCGTAGTTGCTAGCATGCACCTTCATCAGCAGCGCCGTGTCCTCGCCTATACCGCCGGCGAAATCTCTGAGATGCGTCCGGTTGGTCGTACCCACTTCGTGCAGACGGCATCCGGCGCGGGCCATGATGTCGGGAATACGGAAAGCGCCGCCGATCTCGATCAACTCGCCGCGCGACACCAGAACGGAGCGGTCTTGTGCCAGGGCATTGAGCACCAACAGCACGGCCGCCGCGTTGTTGTTCACGACGGTGGCCGCCTCCGCACCGGTCAGCCTGTGCAACAGAGGTTCCAGATGGGAATCGCGGTCGCCCCGCGCGCCCTTGTCTAGATCGTATTCCAGATTGCAGGCGCCCGCAGCCGCGACCATCGCCTCGATCGCCGTCTGCGGCAGCGGCGCACGCCCCAAATTGGTGTGCAGCACCGTGCCCGTCAGGTTGAATACACGAACCAGCGATGGCTGCGCCAACGCCGCCAGCACCGCGGAGACCCGCGCCGCAATGGCTGCATCCTCGGTTTCGACAGGCTCGCCTGCCATCAACCCGCGCCGCAGCGACGCCAGAACGGTCCGCACCGCGTCGGTCACTGCCGGCCGGCCGTGCGCCTCCAACGCGTCCGCCAATGACGGAGCGCGCAGCATCTTGTCAACCGACGGTATCGCCGCCTGCGGATTTGTCGCCTCTTGGATCATGGGGCGGAAGCTAAGGATAGTGCAGGGAGGCGTCAATGGATCGTGCCGCCCCCAGCGCAGGAGAAAATCCGTCGCAGCGACGCGGATTCAGGTCCATCGATGTTGATGTTTAACCGACTGTGCGACCACGGAAAGACGCCATCAGTTGTCAATGCGCCCGCCCGGCGGTTTCCATGGCGAATTTTTGCAGCGCGTGCCCCTCTCACGGGAAGAGGGAAAGGTGAGAGGACGATCGGCCGGCCAAAAATTTCCGCGTCCGAAAAAATGCAGTGCACCGTGCGCTTCTCTATGCGGCAACGCGTTTCATACTGGTGGCAACGGGTCTCCGAGACTCCCGGGCCTTGGCCACAGCACAGGAAACAGCCGGCAGTCGATCGGTCCGCCCGGCGCGATATCCGGGTCGTACAGCATGCGCTGGATATCCGGCCGCGGGTAATAGGTGACGTCGTCGCCACACCAGCGGGTAACGTAACCGCGCCGGCGCCTGTCCGGCGTCCCGTTCCCCAACGCGCCATGCACCAGCAAGCCGTGATGGATCACGCAATCGCCCGGCTCCAGTTCGAAATGCACGATGTCGTGCTTATCGCGCTCGGCGCCGATATCCGGCACCTCCGGCAAATCCTCCTTGTAGCGGCCATCACCGACGAAGGCCTTGGCCTTGAAGCGCTGGCCCCAGCGATGCGACCCCTTCACATATTCCACCGCCCCGTTTGCGGCCGTCACCGGATCGAGCGCCAGCCACATTGTGCAGATCTGGTCGCCCAGCACCGGCCAGTAGGTCGCGTCGTGATGCCACATGGTCTCCGTACTGGTCGCCGGTTCCTTGGACAGGATCTGATCGAACAGCAGATTGACTTTCTCCGACCCCATGATAGCCGCGATGGCCTGCGTCGCCGGCGAGTCGGTCATGAATTTCCGGAAGGCGGGAATATTGGCCCAAACGAAAGTGTCGCTGCGGAACGACCCCGACCCGTCGCGGGTGATGTCGTTGTGCAACGCGCCGGGCGCGGCCAAATCCGCTTCGACCGCGTCGCGCAGATAAGCAAGCCAATCCAGGTCGACCAACTGGCGCAGGCACACGACTCCGTCTGCGGCATAGGTTGCAACGTCTTCGTCAGTAATGGGCCGGATCGGAACCCGGTTCATCTCAAATTCCCCTCGTTTACATCTTCGCAACCTTACCACCACGACGGCATGCCATTGCGAGAGATTTGGCGCTTCGAGTACCGTAAGCAATACGCGGGGGAAAAGAGATGGTTTGCCCGCAGCAGCTCGGAATTCTTGGCTGGTTTCGTCACTGGTCGCGCGCTGTGCCTCGAGGGTGATGGACCTCATCAACCGGTGCCTTGGTGAGATAACAACGCCCATACCGGTCGAAGATAGGGAGGGCTTATGGACAATCTGGAGGTCGCGGGACTTTCCGTCGCGCCCGGCACCCGCCGTCGGCACGAGATCGAGCTGGTCGAGCTGGCGGACGGCACCAAGGTGCGCATCCCGCTCGACATCATCCATGGCGGCCAGCCGGGCCCGAAACTCTATCTCGGCGCGGCGATACATGGCGACGAGGTAGACGGCGTCGCGATCCTGTTCCGCGCCCTGGCCGATATCGATCCCACGGTGCTGCACGGCAGCATCGTCTGCGTGCCGGTGCAGCACCCGCTCTCCTTCCACGCCGACCACCGGCTGCCGATCTCGCAATTCATGAAGTCGCCGCTCGACCAGGCGCCGGCCGACGCCTGGGCCTGCTTCCCCGGCGATTCGGACGGCAATCTGGCGCAGATACTCGCCGCGACCCTGTTCGACATGATCAAAGAGTGCGACTGGGCGGTCGATATCCACACGCCGACGCGCGGCGGCCGCTACGTCCCGATCGCGATCCTGCCGCATCCCAACCTGGGCGAGACCCACGCCAAGGCCGAGGAAATGGCGCACGCGTTCGGCAGCGGCTGGATCATGCGCACCGACAGCGGCTTCTACGTCGCCGACGGCATCCTCTGCGTCGAGGCGACACGTGCGGGTGTCCCCGCCTTCACCTTCGAGACCGGCGAGGGTGGCCGGCTCGAAGAGGACGTGATCGACGACGGTGCGACCTATATCCGTAACGTCATGAAGTGGCTCGACATGATCGACGGCGACCCGGCGCCAGCGGACCAGACCTATGTCATGCGCGAGTTCCTCGGCCTGCGGGCGCAGCGCGGCGGTCTGCTGCTGAACCGCAAGAAGCTGGGTGATCTGGTGAAGGCCGGCGACACGCTGTGCTCCATCGTCGACATCTATGGTGATGAGGTGGAGACCATCGTCGCGCCGGAGGACGGCGTCTTCGTGCGCACCACCACCCTCTCGACCGTGTCGCGGGGTGAGCGGGCCGCGACCCTGGGATTGCTGTGAGCGCGATCCGCGAAGCGTTGCGCACCCGCATCGACGCGCTGCAGGACGACCTCGTCGATTTCTGCGCCGAATTGGTGCGAACCGACAGCCAGAACCCGCCGGGCGATACGGGTCCATTGGCCGATCTGATCGAGCGGCGTCTCGCCGCCCTGCCCGATGTCGAGATCCGGCGCGTCGTGGCCAAGGAACCCGCGGTCAATTTGGTAGCCATTCTGAAAGGCGCCGAGCCGGGCCGCCGCCTCGTCTTCAACGGCCATTTAGACACCTTTCCGATCGGCGACCCGTCCCCCTGGACCACCGACCCGCTCGGCGGCGAGACAAAGGACGGCAAGATCTACGGCCGCGGCGCCTGCGACATGAAGGCGGGGATCGCCGCCTCCGTGATGGCCTTCGAACTGCTGGCCGGTTGCCGCGACGCCTGGAGCGGCGAAGCGGTTCTGGCCCTGGTCGGCGACGAGGAAACCGGCGGCGTCTGGGGAACGCAATATCTGCTGGCGAATGTGGAAGAAGCGGTTGGCGACGCGATGATCAATGGCGATGCGGGCTCGCCCCTGGTGGCGCGGATCGGCGAGAAGGGGAACCTATGGGTCAAGGTGACGGCGACCGGCGTGCCCAATCACGGCGCGCATGTCCATCTCGGCCGGAATGCCATCGAAACCCTGCTCGCCGCGCTGCAGCCGGTGCTCGCCCTGCGCGACGCGCCCTGCCCGCTGCCGGACGGCATCGGCGGCACCATTACAGACGCCAAACCGATCTCCGAGCCTCTGTCCGGCGCGGGCGAATCCGACACGTTACGCAACATCACGGTCAATCTCGGGCAGATCAGGGGCGGGCTCAACATCAACACGATCCCCGACTCCGCCGAAGCCCTGCTCGACATCCGCCTGCCCCCCGGCGTCGCCATCCCGGACGTCAAGGCGCGCGTCGCAGCGGCGCTAGACCCGCTGCCCGACATCGCCTGGAAAACCCTGTCGGAATGCGAGCCGAACTGGACCGAGCCGGATCACGAGCTGGTCCGCCTGATTCACGCCAACGCCGAAACGGCGACGGGCGGCGACGTCGCGGTCAACCTCCGCCCTGGCTTCTCCGACGCCCGCTTCTACCGGTTGCGCGGCGTCCCGTCGGTCGTCTATGGAGTCGCCGCGAACAATATGGGCAGCGCGGACGAATACGCCGCGATCGACGACCTGCGCGCCATCTTCGCCGTACATACCCTGACCGCCTTCGACTATTTGTCCGCCTGATTGCGCCGCGCGCGGCCGCGCCGCATAATCCGCGCCCGATTCCACCGTTAAGCGAGGCAGACATGGCGCGCGGCATTATCACGGCACCCCAACCCGAGGCGGTAGAGGCCGGCGCGGTCGTCATGCAGCGCGGCGGCAACGCCGTCGATGCCGCGATCACTTGCGCGCTGGTCCAGACCGTCGTCGACCCGCAGATGTGCGGTCTCGCCGGTTTCGGCTCGATGCATCTTTATCTGCCAAAAAAGGGCTTTCACGGGTTCATCGATTTCCACACCCGCGCCCCAGCCGCCGTGACGGACGATATGTGGGAAGACCAGATCGTCGGCGAATCCCGCGACGGGTTCGGTTTCTTCCTGAAGGAGCGCCAGAACGAGGTCGGCTACCAGTCGATCATGATCCCCGGCAGCCTGAAGGCCTATTACGAAGCCGTCCGGGAGCACGGCACGATGGACTGGAAGGATGTCTGCGCCCCCGCCATCGACTACGCCGAGAATGGCTTCGTCATCCGCCCGCATGTCTACGAGTTCTGGACCAAGAAACACGACAATGGCCGCCTGCCGACCGTCGAGAAGATGCGCTGCACGGAAGCCGGCCGCAGCATTTATTTCGACGAAAACGACGAGCCGAAGAAGGTCGGCACGGTTCTGAAGAATCCGGACATGGCGCGCAGCCTGCGCCGCATCGCCGAAGGCGGCGCCGACGTCTTCTATTCCGGTGACATGGCGGAGGAGATCGCCGCCGACATGCAGGCGAATGGCGGCCTACTCTCGCTCGATGATCTCAAGAACTACGAGACCGTACGGTCGGAACCGCTCTGGTCCGACTATCGCGACTACCGCATCTCCACCAACCAGCCGCCGGGCGGCGGCATCATGGTGCTGGAGATGCTGAACATCCTGGAAAATTTCGATCTGGCAGCCATGGGGCACAACTCGCCGGAATATATCCGCGTGGTCAGCGAGGCGATGAAATACGCCACCATCGACAAGGACACGCGGGTCGGCGATCCGCGCTATGTGGAGGTACCCTTCGACGAGTTGCTCGACAAGGGCTACGCCGCGTCTCTGGCGGCCCAGATTACGGCCGGCGAAATCTCCCATGTGGAGCGGTTGAACGAGGTGCCGGAGTCGCAGGACACAACCCATGTCTGCACCCTGGATGCGGACGGCAACGCGGTCACCATGACCCATTCGCTGGGCATGCCGTCCGGCGTCGTCACGAAGGGCCTGGGCTTCATGTACAATGGCTGCATGAGCGTGTTCGACCCGCGTCCCGGCCGCGCCGGATCGCTGGCGCCGGGCAAGGGGCGCTTCACCGCCATGTCGCCGACCATCGTCTTCAAGGGCGACGACCCGCATGTGGTCATCGGCGCGCCGGGCGGCACCTTCATCACCATGGGCGTGCTGCAGGGTCTGTTGAACACGCTGGATTTCGGCATGTCGATCAGCGACGCGATCGCCGCGCCCCGCTTTTCCACCAACAGCGACACGATCGACGTCACCAACCGCATCCCCCGTTTCGTCACCGACGAGTTGGAGAAACTCGGCTATCCGGTGGCACGCAGCTATCTCAGCTATCACTTCGCCGGCGTGCATGCGATCCGTATCGATGACGGCGTCTGGACCGGCGCCGCCGATCCGGGCCGCGACGGCATGGCGCTGATCGTCTGATGACCAGGGGCGTCATTTCCGCACCGCAGCCGGAGGCGGTCGAAGCCGGCGCGCTGGCCTTAAAGCGCGGCGGCAACGCGGTCGACGCGGCGATCACCTGCGCGCTGGTGCAGGGGGTGGTCGACCCGCTGATGTGCAGCATCGCCGGGGTCGGCACGTTGCAGGTCTATCTGCCGGACAGGGGCGTCCACGAATGCCTCAATTTCACCGGCAAGGCGCCCGCCGCCGCCCGGCCGGACATGTGGGAAGACCTCATCGAGGGCGAGACCACGGACGGGTTCGGCTTCCGGCTGCGCGGCCGGGTGAACGAGATGGGTTACCAGTCTGTCGCGGTGCCCGGCAGTCTGAAGTCCTATTTCTAAGCGGCGACTCGATACGGCATCATGGACTGGTCCGACATCGTGCAGCCGGCCATCGACCACGCCGAGCAGGGCTGGACCATCCGCCCGCATGTCTACAAATACGTTGCGATGCAGGAAGGCGGCTTCGGCCGCGTCGACAATCTGACGAAGATCCGTGCCTTCGAGTCGTCCCGCGCGTTGCTGCTCGCCGACGACGGCACACCGCAGGGCCCCGGCACCAAGATCGTTAACCGCAACTACGCGCAGACGCTGCGCACGATCGCGGCGGACGGCGCGGACGCGTTCTATTCAGGGCCCATCGCCGAGGAGATCGCCGCCGAGATGGCGCGCCATGGCGGGCTGATCACCCTGGAAGACCTCAAAGCCGTCGCACCGGCTCGCGCCGAACCGCTCTGGGGCACCTATCGGGGCCGGAAGCTGTCCACCAACCCGCCGCCGGGCGCCGGCATGGTGTTGCTCGAGATGCTGAACATCCTCGAGCACTTCGACTTGCGCTCGATGGGCCACAATGCGCCGGACTATATCCGGGTGATCGCCGAGGCGATCAAGTACGGGATCATCGACAAGGCGGCCCATATGGGCGACCCGGCCTTTGTCGACATCCCCATCGAAAAGCTGATCGGTAAGGATCACGCCGCGCCGCTCGCCGCCAAGATCGAAGCGTGCGAGAAAGCCCATGTGGAACGCATGCCGCTATCGAAGGAATCGAAAGACACGACGCAGGTTTCCGTCCTCGACGAACACGGCAACGCGATCACCATGACCCACACCTTGGGTATGCCGTCCGGCGTCATCAGCGAGAATCTCGGCTTCATGTACAATGGCAGCATGGGCATCTTCGACCCCAGGCCAGGCCGGGCCGGATCGATCGCGCCCGGCAAGGGCTATACCAGCTCGATGACCCCGACCATCGTGTTCAAGGACGAGGCGCCCCACATCGTCATCGGCGCGCCGGGCGCGACGCATATCACGCTCGGCATCATGCAAGTGCTGTTGAACATCCTGGAGTTCGGCATGCCGATCTCCGACGCCATCGCGGCGCCGCGTTTCTCGGTCACCAGCAACGCCATCGATGTCAGCAACCGCATTCCCCGCTATCTAACCGACCAGATCGCCAGCCATGGCTATGAGATCCGCCGCAGTTCGGAAAGCTACGGCTTCGCCGGTGTGCATGGCGTGATGAATACGGACGGCGTGCTGTCCGGGGCCGCCGACCCGGGCCGCGACGGCATGGCGCTGGTCGTCTAACCGAGGATCACCGTGTTCGAGCGGTTCCGGATGGCGTTGACGATGCTGAGCGCCGTGCAGGCCGACGTCTTCGGGTTGTCCGGCGCGGCGTGCCCGCTCAGCTCAGCACTTAACCGCCCGTAGCGCCCTTCCGCTTCAATGCGGCCGATATTGTCGGTCACCCCCGGGTCAGCGACCAGCTCGATTTCCGTCTCGTCCAGGCCAAGCCCCGCCAGCGCCACGATTGCCGCGATGTTGGCGTTCTTGGGGTAGAGCCGGGCCGCATCGCGCGCAGTTCCGGTGAAGATCGTTGTCCTTTCGGCAATGGATTCCAGATCGAACGGCCCATCCGCCGGCGTCCCCTTCCAGGCAACCGGAGGTTTGATTGAGATGTAGCGCACCCGGTCGAGCCCACCCAAGCGCAGCGCCGCCAAGCCGTCGATCCCGGCGATGGCCCCTGCGGGAAGCGTCAGGCGCGCGCCCGTCCCTTCCGCAGCTTCGGTAAGCCGCATTCGCAGCGCGTCGTCCGCCAACGCGCCAACCGCGATCACCATGAAATCGCAGCCGGCAGCCAGTATTTCCTCACCATAATCGGCAACGGCCCCTTGACCCGCACATTCGACGATAAAATCCGGGTCAAGCCTGAGCGCATCGACGACGTCGGTAAGCACGGCGACGTCCTCAGGCAAAACCGCGCGCGCTTCACGCAACCGCGAGGGCCGGACCAGCACACCGCATACCGTCGCCGGACCGCCTGCCGTCGCCAATTCGTTGACGACCATACGCCCGATCGCACCGAATCCGATCACAATGATTTTGATAGCCGTTCTCCCCTCGCCTCTGCCGCATCCCGTGAATTTATCATAAGGTAGTGCCGAAATTTGCGGCAGGAACGAAAGCATGGCGGAATCAGAAGAAGTTCGGCTTTATCTGGTGCGCGAAGTGGAACGCGAGGCAGGCTGGTGGTCGCGCGAATTCATGCGCGTGCTTTTCACCAAAACGGACGGCAAGTGGACACATCACGTTGCCAATACCGAATGGCAATCGCGCGGCCGCACCTTACCCTGGCGGGATGACAGTCTTGAAGCTGCGAAACAGCGCTTGATCGACATGCAACAAGGGCCCGCCTATTTCGAAAAACCGGGCGAATTCCTGCCGGTATAGCGTGAAACCGAGACGGTTCGACGATTGACTTCCAAGCGATCGAACAGGCAAGGTTCCCGCACCGAGAAACGAGCGATAGAGGCCATGCCCGCACAAAATCAGAGCAGCGAACCCTGCCAGGACACTGTCCTAATCAATGACTGGCACGTGGTTGCCCGCTCCCGCGACCTGCCGGAAGGCAAGATCCTTAAGGTCCGGGTGCTCGGCGAGGATCTTATCGTCTGGCGGCATGGCGGCGAGGTCATGGCGTGGAAGGATCTCTGCATCCATCGCGGTTCCCGCCTGTCGCTGGGCTGGATCGAGGACGGCCAGATCGTCTGCCCCTATCATGGCTGGCATTACAACAGCAGCGGCGCGTGCACCCTGATGCCAGCGCAGCCGAACACAACGCCGCCGGCTAAGGCACGCGCCTTTACCCACCGGGCGAAAGAGCAATATGACTGGATTTGGGTGTCGCTCGGCGACCCGACGCACGACATCCCGCCCTTCTTTCAGTGGGACGACCCGAATTTCCGCAAATTTCAGGCGGGACCGTACTATTATCGGGCCAACGGCTTCCGGACGATAGAGAACTTCGTCGATCCCTCGCACTTCCCCTTCGTCCATGCCGGGATCAATGGCGTCGCAAGCGATGCGGACATCATCGACCGCTATGAAGTGCACCGCGACGAGCACGGGCTGCGCACTGACGAGATCTGGGTCTACCAGCCCTATGGTGACCATCGCGCGGTGCCGGTCGATGCCGGCTACGTCTATCGCTGCTTCCGGCCACTGACCGCCTATTTCGACAAACATGTCATCGTGAAGGACGGTACAGGCGGTAACGACGACCGCTTCTGCATGATGACCACGGTGCTCCCAGTCGAAGAGGATATGAGTGTCGTCTGGCTTGGCGTGGCAATCAATTACGGGCCACATCTGACCGAAAAAGACATAACCGACCGGCAGGACCAGGTGTTCGAGCAGGCCCGGGAAATCGTCGAGGGCCAGCGGCCGGAGAGGATTCCACTCGACCTGCGCGAAGAACTGCACATGCGGTGCGACAAGCTCGCGGTCGAATACCGGAAATGGCTGAAGGAACTCGGGGTGACCTTCGGCACCGCCTGATTACCGGCAGGCGTGCCTTCAGAACGAAAAAGACCCGGGACCGATCGATAGACCGGACCCGGGCCTAGGGGCCGGACCCGCAACGGCCCGGGCCCGACGGCGCAGTATTAGCCGGTGGCTGGGTCGATCAGAAG
>JAPPPC010000603.1 GCA_028817685.1 Rhodospirillaceae bacterium | reverse complement strand
CTCCTGGCCGACCGGGATGTTCTCGACGGTGTCGACGTCAAACGTGTGGTCTTCCACGAAATCACCAAGGACGCGGTCCTGGCCGCCATGGCCAACCCGCGAGAGCTCAACCGCGAACTGATCGACGCCTACCTGGCGCGCCGCGCCTTGGATTATCTCGTCGGCTTCACCCTGTCGCCCGTACTGTGGCGCAAGCTTCCGGGATCGCGGTCGGCGGGACGGGTTCAATCTGTCGCCCTACGCCTGATCTGCGAACGCGAAGCGGAAATCGAGGCGTTCAAATCGGACGAGTTCTGGTCGCTCGAAGCGCAATTCACATCAGCCGAGGGCAAACCCTACACGGCCCGGCTCACACATCTGAACGGCGAGCGGCTGAGCAAACTCGCGCTTGGAAACGAAACGGCGGCAAACGAAGCCGTGGCCGCGGTCAAGGCCAGCATCTACAGCATCGCGAAGGTCGATAAGAAGACCGTCAAACGCAACCCCTCCCCGCCCTTCACCACCTCGACCTTGCAGCAGGAAGCCAGCCGCAAGCTCGGCTTCGGCACGAGCCGGACGATGCAATTGGCCCAGCGCCTGTATGAAGGGTTCGATATCGACGGCGAAACCGTCGGCCTCATAACCTATATGCGGACGGACAGCGTGACCTTGAGCGGCGAAGCGATCGCCGGGTCGCGGGCGCTCATCGCCAAGGATTTCGGCGACAACTATGTGCCGTCGACACCGCGCGTGTTCAAAACCAAAGCGAAGAACGCACAGGAAGCGCACGAAGCCATCCGGCCAACGGATTTTTTCCGGCGCCCGGGTGAACTCACGCATATTCTCGATGCCGACCAATTGCGTCTTTACGAATTGATTTGGAAACGGGCGATCGCCAGCAGCATGGAAAGCGCCCTGCTTGACCAAATGGCGGTGGATGTCACGTCGGCCGACAAGGCAATCACCTTGCGGGCGAACGGCAGTACCGTGAAATTCGACGGCTTTTACAAGCTGTACCGCGAAGGCAGCGACGATGCCGAGCCCAGCGAGGAAGGCGACCGACGCCTCCCGCCGTTGAAGGAAGGCGAGAATGCATCGCTCAAGGATGCCACCGCCGAACAGCATTTCACCCAGCCGCCGCCACGTTACACGGAAGCCAGCCTGGTCAAGAAGATGGAGGAGTTGGGCATCGGGCGCCCCTCCACCTACGCCTCGATCCTCAAGGTCCTGCAGGACCGTGACTATGTGCGCCTGGAGAAGCGGCGTTTCACGCCGGAGGACCGTGGCCGACTGGTCACGGCCTTCCTGTCTAACTTTTTCCGACGGTATGTCGAGTACGGTTTCACCGCGGATATGGAAGAGCAGCTCGACGATATTTCCGGCGGACGGATCGACTGGAAAAAGGTCCTCCGCGATTTTTGGAATGCCTTCTCCGGCTCAATCGACGGCACGAAAGATCTCACGATCACCCAGGTCCTGGATACGCTCGACGAAGATCTAGGGCCCCATTTCTTCCCCGCCGACGAGAATGGCGACGACAGCGCCACGCGCAAATGCCCGGGCTGCGAAACAGGCCGCCTGAGCCTCAAACTCGGTAAATTCGGTGCCTTCATCGGCTGTGCCAATTACCCGGACTGCCGCTATACGCGGCGCTTCGGCGTCGCGGGTGATGAAGAAGACGACATGCTCGCCAGCGGTCCGCTGGTCTTGGGTCAGGATCCGGATACCGGTTTGGACGTCGCGCTGCGCAAAGGGCCCTACGGCATTTACCTGCAACTGGGTGAACAGTTACCCAAGGAAAAGGGGAAAAAGGCTCCGCCGAAGCCGAAACGATCGTCCCTACCGAAGGACATGGCACCGGATACGGTCACGCTTGAGATAGCACTGAAGTTGCTTTCGCTGCCGCGCGACGTCGGCGCGCATCCCGAAAGCGGAGACATGATCACGGCGGGGATCGGACGCTTCGGGCCTTATATCAAGCTGGGGCCGAAATACGCCTCGCTCAAGGATGGCGACGACGTGCTGTCGATCGGCCTTAACCGCGCGGTCACGTTGCTGGCCGAGGCCAAGTCGCGCACCAGCGGGCGGGAACTGGGCAATCACGAGGACAAACCCGTAACCGTCCGGAAGGGTCGTTTCGGTCCTTATGTGAAGTGGGGCAAGATCAACGCGACGCTGCCCGCGGGCTCAGAGATGGACACGGTCACGCTGGAAGAGGCCATCGCCTTGGTCGAAGCGAAAGCCGCGAAAGCACCGGCGAAAAAGGCGACAAAGAAGAAGCCTGCGAAGAAGAAAGCCGCGAAAAAGAAGCCTGCGAAGAAGACCACCGCAAAACGGAAACCCGCAAAGAAGACCAAGGCGGAACCGGCGGATGCAGGTGCGGCGGACTGACGGCGTTGGCCAAGCCCTCCCC
>JAPPPC010000572.1:7045-10259 GCA_028817685.1 Rhodospirillaceae bacterium | reverse complement strand
CCCGGCCAGGGACCAGGCGGTCCCGATATGGCGGGCCGCTTGCTGCGCGTCCGGCGACCGGTCGCCCACGACCTCAAGGGCCAAAGTGAGCAAAGGGCCCGTCGTGTCCTCCGAATAGCGCAGCAGATCCGCAATTGTCGCCGGAGGTCCATCATCCAAATCGGCACTGCGGGCATCGATCAAACGGTCGAAACTGGCGCGCGTCAGTTCGTGGGTCTCAACGGTATCGCGCAAAGCGCCGCTGATGCCATGCCGCAACATCCCACCGGCATAAAGCGCCTCGATCTCATCCCGCCACCATTGCAGGCGAATCTCACCAAGCGGCGGCTCGGACACAAGTTCACGCGTACGCGCAACCTCAACATTGAAGGCGTAGAGCGCAAACAGTCCGGCCCTCACCGGCGACGGTGCCATCATGGCCAATAGATAGCGATCCGGATCGTTCTTACGGACAGATTCCGCACAGTAGAGCGACTGATTTACCGGCTCCATGGCCCACCTTCAGTCGGTAACCGATACGGCATGACCACCCGCAAATCTTCGCAATCCGCCACGCTTTTTACATCGCCCTGTACAATAGTTGCACTGTTGCGCATAATTAACCATCATAGCTACAATACCTAGTGGGCTTTAACTGATCGAGCACAATAGAGGGTGGGTAAGTCATGGGCGCTATTTTAGAAAACTTAACACGCACGGTTATCGCAGGATTCGTCCTCGCCGTGCTGCTGTTCCTCATGTATATGGGCTACGGCGATATGGAAGGCTCGGCTTTCGGAAAATACCTGTGGCGCTGGGCGCACGTGCTGAGCGGTGTCATGTGGATTGGCATACTCTGGTATTTCAACTTCGTCCAAATTCCGAACATGGGCAACATTCCCGACGAGCAAAAGCCAGCAATCGGCAAGGTCATCGCACCGGCCGCGTTGTTCTGGTTCCGCTAGGGCGCGATGCTCACCATCATCACCGGCCTCGGCCTGGCGATGGCGAACGGATACATCGTCGAGGCGATCTCGCTCGGCTTGGCCGGCACGGAGCCGGACAACGGTCATCGCATGATCGGCATCGGCATGTGGCTCGGCGCGATCATGTGGTTCAACGTCTGGTTCATCATCTGGCCGAACCAGAAGCGGGCGCTTGGGATCGTCGACGCGGATGCCGACAGCAAGGCGGCGTCGGCCCGCACCGCGATGCTGTTCTCACGGACCAACACGCTGCTGTCCATCCCGATGCTATTCGCGATGGTTGCCGCACAGAACCTGTACAGCGTTTCGTAACTGAGACCTGTCAGAAAACCGGGAACGGGGCCGCGAGGCCCCGTTTTCATTTGCGGATCACCGTTTTCAGGACAAGGCGATCAAGGCCGCCGCCACACGTCGGTCTTCCGCCATCAGCACATTGTAGGTCCGGCAAGCGGCCCCGGTGTCCATGGAGTCCAGCACGATCCCCGCATCGCGCAACGCCTGCCGCAACGCGGACGGCACCAAGGCGTTCTGGCCCCCGACGCCGAGCAACAGCACTTCGACCGCAGGGTCCGCATCGCGCACCGGGGCCAGACTGTCGATTGTCAGATCGTCCAACGACTGAACCGGCCAGGCGATGGTGCGGTCGGTAAAGACGATGACCGAGCTGTTGTGCACCACGCCCGATATCCGGAACAGGCCGGCGCCATATCCGGCGATAACCTGTCGGTCCCCCGGAATGGCGGGCGTGATTTCCATAGTGGCTTTATGCGGACGAGGCGCTGTCCGGTAGCTCGTCCGCCTCTTCCTCTCCGCCGCGCTGCGGCCGGATATAGAGCAGGAACGGCACCGCCAGCGCGATCGACGAATAGGTTCCGATCAGGACACCCCAGATCAACGCGATGCTGAACCCGCGGATCACTTCGCCGCCGAAGAAGAACAGCGACAACAGCGCCAAAAGGGTCGTGACACTGGTGACCACGGTGCGGGACAGGGTCTGGTTGATCGAGATATTGAACAATTCCTCATACGCCATCTTCTTGTAGCGGCGCATATTCTCACGGACCCGGTCATAGACGACGACTGTATCGTTGATCGAATAACCGGCGATGGTCAGGATCGCTGCGACCGTGGCCAGGTTGAATTCGAGCTGCAGCAGCGCGAAAAGGCCGATCGTCGTTATGACGTCGTGCACCAGCGCGATAACGGCGCCGACACCGAACTGCCACTCGAACCGGAACCAGATATACATCAAGATGGCGACAATCGCCGATAGCACCGCCCATGTCGCCGCCTCGCGCAACTCCGCACCGACGGTCGGGCCCACGAATTCGGTTCGGCGATATTCGATCACACGGTCGCCCAAGGTCGCTTTGACCTTTTCGATCGCGACCTGTTGCGCGTTATCGCCGCCTTCCTGCTTCTGTATCCGGATGAGGACGTCATCGGGCGCGCCGAACTCCTGGAGGCTGACCTCGCCCAGATCGAGTCCGCCCAACTCGCTCCGCAATTCGCCAAGGTTCGCAGGCCCCTTCGTCTTCGCCTCGATCAGAATGCCGCCGAGGAAGTCGATACCGAGATTCAGGCCCTGACCGAAGAACAGGCCGAGCGAACCCAGGATCAGAAAAGCGGAAAGCGCAAACGCGATAAGCCGCTTGTTGATGAACTGGATGTTGGTTTTATCGGGAACCAGCTTAAGAAGCTTCATTCGAGACACTCCCTAAACCGGCAAGACTTGCGGCCGTGTCCGGCGCAGCCACAGAACGACAAACAGGCGGGTGACCATCACCGCCGTGAACATCGACGTCACCAGTCCAATACTCAGCGTCACGGCAAACCCCTTAATCGGTCCCGTTCCGAACGCATACAGCAGAACCGCCGCGATCAAGGTGGTCACATTGGCATCGATGATCGTCGTCAAGGCGCGGCGATAGCCGGAATCGATGGCCGATATCGGTGTTCGCCCATTCCGCACCTCTTCACGTATGCGCTCGAAGATCAGCACATTGGCGTCCACCGCCATACCGATGGTGAGGACGATACCGGCAATGCCCGGCAGCGTCAGCGTCGCCTGGATTGCCGACAACAAGGCGACGATCAACGCGATGTTGAACATGAGCGCGACGTTCGCGAGGATTCCGAACAGGCCGTATGAGGCGATCATGAAAACCAGCACCAGGACCATGCCGATCATGCTCGCAATCTTACCGGCTTCGATCGAATCCCGTCCCAAACCCGGGCCAACCGTGCGT
>JAPPPC010000572.1:4623-7035 GCA_028817685.1 Rhodospirillaceae bacterium | reverse complement strand
CAAAGGTCAACGGTGCCGGCAAGGCACCAGCCCGCAGCAGCAGGGCCAGATCATTGGTTTCCTTCACCGAGAAGCTGCCGGTGATAATTCCGCTGCCGCCCACAATCGCCGATTGGATGCGCGGCGCGCTGATGATCTTGTTGTCTAGAACGATGGCCAAAAGCCGGCCGACATTCTTGCTGGTCGTATCGCCGAATTTTCTGCCGCCGACCGCATCGAACCGAAAACTGACGGCCGGTCGGTTGCTCTGATCGAAACTGGGCTGCGAATCGACGAGATGCTCTCCGCTGACCCGAACCTGCCGTTCGACCCGCATTTGAATCGGTTTGCCGTCGCTACCGATTTCATCCGAAGGCAGCAGCATGGAACTGCCCCGATTCGCGTCGGTCGACTGATCGACCAGATGAAAGGTCATCTGGGCGGTCTTACCGAGAATCTTTTTGATCTCCTCCGGGTCTTCCGCCCCGGGCACCTGCAGAAGGATGCGATTACTGCCCTGCTGCTGGATGATCGGTTCCTTGGTACCGTCCTCATCGATCCGCCGGCGAATGATCTCGATCGATTGATTTACGGCGCTCGAGCTGATTCTGCGGATCGCCTCTTCCGTCAGCGTCAGTCTAAAGGTGCCGGTATCGTCATTGGTGATCTCGACTTCCTGTTCCGGTGTTCCCAGAGGCGAGAGGCTCGTCGCTTGGAACTCGGATTCAAGCAAGTCTCCGATTTGACCGATATGCGCCGGGTCCTTCAGCTTGAGAACGACGCTGTTTCCTTCGATCTTTAAGCTCGAATAGTAGACGCCAGACCGGCGCAGCGGCCGCAAATTCTGGCGAGTCGCGTCGCGCATCGAGTCGAGCCGCTTGGAAACGACCTTTTCGATCTCGACATTCATCAGCAGATGAACGCCGCCGCGCAAATCCAGTCCGAGATTGATCTGCTTCCCGGGCAGCCAAGACGGCATGCCTTCGAAAGCATCCTCTTCGAAGAAATTCGGTGCGGCGTAGATCAGACCGAGCGCGCATATGACCGCGATCAGAATCTTGTTCCAATTCGGTATCTGGATCATTTGCCCGGTGCCGTCCGCAGCCTTGGTGCGCTATTTCTTGCCCATGAGCTTGCCAAGCAGGCCACCGCCGCCATCGTTGGCGGCAGCACCTGCGGGAGCCGCCTGCGCCGCCGCAGGGTCCCGCGGGGTCAGCAGGGTCGTGATGGTACCACGGGCGATCTTGATCCGCACCCCTTCGGCAATTTCAACCATGCATTCCGCATCGTTCAGGACCTTGGTGACGGTCCCGTGCACGCCGCCGCCGGTGATGATCTTGTCGCCGCGCTTCAGACTTCCGATCATCGCTTGATGGGTTTTCATCTTTTTCTGCTGCGGTCGAATCAGCAGGAAATAGAACACGGCAAAGATAAGGACCAACGGCAGCATCGCGGTGAAAATATCGCCGCCGCCTCCGGCACCTCCAGCCTGTGCCCAGGCCGTCGATATGAACATAGGACCCTCCCTAAACTGCCGCGAAAACATAAGCGGACGGCGGAATATAGCTGCCTAGCACACAATTGCAATCATACGATCCCGATTTGACCGTTGCCGTGCATATGGTTAGGTTCCGCGCCGCAAAAAAGGCCAGATCGGGAAATTCTATGCCGGAACAAGATATCGCGGAACTGCTTGGCCGCATCGCTGACAGTCTGGAACGGCTTGCACCGGTTTCTGCCACGCGCGCCGACCTGGACGCCGCGGATGCGTTCGTATGGCACGCGGAGCAGGAGTATCTGGAGCCGGTGACGAACGTCAATCGGCTCGATTTGGACCTGCTGCAGGGAATCGATCAGCAGCGCGAAACGCTATACGAGAACACGATGCGCTTCGCCGAAGGTTTACCGGCCAACAATGCGCTTTTGTGGGGTGCCCGCGGCTGCGGCAAGAGCTCCCTGGTCAAGGCCGTCCATGGCGACATCATTGCGAAGACTCCGGGCAAAGTCGCCCTGGTGGAAATCCACCGGGAAGATATCCCCACCCTACCGCGTCTTTTGTCTTTCCTGCGTGAGTCGACGCGGCGAACGATCCTCTATTGCGACGATTTGTCCTTCGACGATGGCGACGCCAGCTACAAATCGCTCAAAGCGATCCTTGAAGGTGGCATCGAGGGCCGGCCGGACAACGTTATCTTCTATGCGACGTCGAATCGCCGGCATCTGATGCCGCGCAACATGATCGAAAACGAGCGCTCGACGGCGATCAATCCCTCGGAAGCGGTGGAGGAGAAGGTCTCGCTGTCCGATCGGTTCGGGCTGTGGCTCGGCTTCCACAATTGCAGCCAAGACACTTTCTTCGCCATGATTGCCGGATATGTCGACCATTACGGTCTGGACGTCGCGGAAGAGGATTGGCGCGCCCAGGCCATCCAA
>JAPPPC010000572.1:0-4613 GCA_028817685.1 Rhodospirillaceae bacterium | reverse complement strand
GGCCATCGAATGGTCGGTCACCCGCGGCGCCCGATCCGGCCGCGTCGCCTGGCAGTTCATCCAGCACCTCGCCGGATCGCTCGGCGTAAAAATCTCTTAGGACCTGCTAGACAGGGCAGGCAGATACTTTAGCGGATCGATGGCCCGCTTGCCCTTGCGGATCTCGAAATGGAGCTGCGGTGACGAGACGTTGCCGGAACTGCCCACCGTTGCGATTACCTGACCGCGGCGCACCGTATCGCCCCGAGACACCGAAATCACTTCATTGTGGGCGTAGGCCGTCATGAACCCGTTCGCATGCCGTAGCAAAACCATATTGCCGAAGCCCAGCAGCGCGTTGCCGCTATAGACAACGATACCGTTCTCCACGGCCCGTACCGGCGTTCCGCGCGGTGCCGCAATATTGACGCCATCGTTACGCAAGCCCCTTCCCTTCGACCCGAACCGAGACAGCAATCGACCGCGGACCGGTAGCAGGAATTTACGCTTCGACAGGGGTGGCGGTTTGGGTATGGCCGCCCGTGGCGGCTTGGCGGCAACCGTCACGCTACTGCCACGCGACGGCGGCGTCACCGCTGGTTTCACGGAATTCGAAGCCGGTGGCCGCGGCGCGCGGGCGCGCGGAGCCTGCGCGGTTTGCACCGCATTGGGCGGCGCCACCGAGTCCGGCAGGCGCAGTACCTGGCCGACGATGATCGTATAGGGCGGCTTGATACCGTTGAACTGAACCAGTCGGCTCAGCGCCACCTCATGCTGACGCGAGATACCGTAAATCGTCTCGCCGCGCCGCACCGTGTGACGGCGCGGCTTCGGCAGCAGCAGGGTTTGCCCCGAACGAAGGACGTAGGGCGCCTGTAAACCGTTCATGGTAATGAGCCCGCGCAACGGCACGTGATAGCGCTGTGAGACCGAATAGACGGTATCGCCGGAGCGCACTTGGTGATACTTGACCGCGGCGGCCGGCTGGGGCGCCGCGCGGACGACCGGAGCCGGCGGCCGGGTGGGTGCGGGCGGCCGGACCGCAGGCGGTTTGGGTTGCGGTGCGGCGGCCGGCGCGCGGCCGTGACGTTCCTCGTAAAGCACGACAGGAGCCGGATCGGTACACCCTGCCCCGACGAGCACGGCCACCATCACAGCGCCGCGCAACAACCGGTCGATTTGGAACAGGCGTCCCATCATCTCCATTGCCGGTCCCGAATTAGGCCCTCGCCTGCCCGATCCGCCCCGGGGCCTCAGGCATGCCTGCGACAAGCGGCAAAAATCGGACCGGCCCGATATCGTCCACATCGAATCCGTCCTCGGTGCGGAGGACCTTGATTATCCGCTGTTCGCGCCGCTCATCCCCTACAGGAATAATCATCACACCGCCGACCGCGAGTTGATCGGTCAATGCGGTCGGAATCTCATCGGCGGCCGCGCTGACCACAATATGCGTAAATGGCGTTTGCTCTGGCCAGCCAAGCCAGCCATCTCCGGCCCTTGTGGTGATGTTGTGCCGTCCCATCGCATCGAAGCGCGACTCCGCTTCGCGCAGCAATTCACGGTGGCGTTCGATCGTGTAAACGCGGCGGGAAAGATGCGACAGGATCATGGTCTGGTAGCCGGACCCGGTCCCGATCTCCAGCACCTTGACCCGATCGTTCAGTTCTAGCGCCTGCAGCATCTTGGCAACGATCAAAGGCTGGCTGATGGTCTGGCCATGACTGATCGGCAAGGCGGTGTCTTCATAGGCCCTGTCGCGGAAGGCATCCGGAACGAACTGATCGCGGGGAACCGTCTCCATTGCCGCCAGCAACGCGGTATCCATGATCCCGCCCTGCCGTAGTTCGAGGATGAGACGGATTTTTTTGGACGCCGGAATCATTGCAGCTTCTTCTTCAAGGTGCGCAGTGCGCCACGATGCGTCAGGTCCATATGCAGCGGCGTGACCGCGATCTCCCGCCTGTCCATCGCCTGATAATCCGTGTTACCCGGCCGCTGCTCCCGGCTCACCGCGGGACCGATCCAGTAATATTTCAAGAGCCGTGGATCGACCAGTTCCCGGATTTCGTAGCCCGCCTTGCGACGGCCCTGGGCAACCACGCTCACCCCGGCGACATCCGCCGGTGCGCAGTCCGGAAAATTCACATTCATGAAGACATCGGACGACCAGCCTGCCGCAACAAGGCGTCGCACGACATCGGGTGCGTGATGCGCGGCGGTGGGCCAATGCGCCACCTTGTCGCCATTGGTCTGCTGACTGAGCGCGATCGCGGGAATCTCCAAGATCGTCGCTTCCATGGCGGCGGCCACCGTACCGGAGTAGGTCACGTCGTCGCCGATATTGGCGCCGCGATTAACGCCTGACAGAACCAGATCCGGCGGATTGTCGGTCATCAAGTTGCAGATGGCGAACAGCACGCAGTCGGTCGGGCTGCCACTCACTGCGTAGCGCTGCTTGCTAAGCCGCCGCATGCGTAAAGGCTGTGTCAAGGTCAGGGAATGGCCCGCGCCACTCTGCTCCGTTTCCGGCGCAACCGTCCAGACTTCCTTGGCCAGCGATTTGGCAACCTTCTCCAGAACCTTCAACCCGGGCGCGTTGATCCCATCGTCATTGGTGACGAGGATGCGTGCTTGCGACAGATCCATTCCTGCGATCATGCGGCGGGCGCATCCAGCGCGATGCGTTCGAGCCCACCCATATAGGGCCGCAGCGCTTCCGGCACGGTGACCGAGCCGTCCGCATTCTGATAATTCTCCAAAACCGCGATCATGGTCCGCCCCACGGCCAGCCCAGACCCGTTCAAGGTGTGGACGAAGCGGGTGCCCTTCTCACCGCGCGGCCGATAGCGCGCCTTCATCCGCCGCGCCTGGAAGTCACCGCAATTGGAACAGCTCGAAATTTCGCGATAGGTCCCCTGCCCCGGCAGCCAGACCTCTATGTCGTACGTCTTACGCGCGCCAAAACCCATATCGCCGGTGCACAGCACGACAACCCGGTAAGGCAGCCCCAGACGTTTCAGGACTTCCTCGGCACAACCCGTCATCCGCTCCAGCTCCGCATCGGAATTGTCGGGATGGGTCACGCACACCATCTCAACCTTGCTGAACTGGTGCTGGCGCAGCATGCCGCGCGTGTCCTTGCCGGCCGCCCCGGCCTCTGAACGGAAGCATTGCGTCCAGGCGGTCATGCGCAATGGCAGATCGCCTTCATCCAAGATACCGTCCGCCGCCATGTTGGTGAGCGTCACTTCGGCGGTCGGGATCAACCAGTAATCGTCCGCAGTACGGTATAGGTCTTCCGCGAACTTCGGCAGCTGACCAGTCCCGTAAAGCGCCTCCTCACGGACCAATACCGGGGTGACGATCTCGTTGAACCCGTGCTGCTGCGTGTGCAAATCCAGCATGAAGGCCGCCAGGGCCCTCTCTAGCTGGGCCAGTGCGCCACGCAGCACGACAAACCGCGCGCCGGAAAGCCGCGCCGCCGCCCCGAAATCCATCTGTCCCAACGCTTCGCCGATGTCGAAATGTTCCTTCGGCTCGAAGTCGAACGCCGTCTTCTCGCCTTCGACCCGCACTTCGCGGTTGTCGTCCTCGCCGTCGCCATCGGGAATATCGTCCGCCGGCAGATTGGGAAGCCCTTCCAACAATTCGACGAGCTCCGCATCCAGCGCCTTCTCCGACGCCTCGTTGTCGGCGATACCATCTTTCAGGCTCTGGACCTCGGCGATCAGCGCATCGGCGTCTTCGCCATTCCGCTTCGCCGCGCCGACCTGCTTGGACACCGCATTGCGCCGGGTCAGCATTTCCTGCAAGGCCGTCTGCGCGGCCCGGCGGCGGCTATCCAGGTCGAGGATATGCGCCGACAGGGGCGCCAGGCCACGGCGTTGCAACCCCTGGTCAAAACGGTCCGGCGCTTCCCGGATCATCCGTAAGTCATGCATCGGAAACCCTCGCGAATTCAGGAACTTTATAAGTTAAGGATAAGTATCGGTCCAGAATTACGCGCAGACCGACAAGTAATCGGTCAGACTTCGGCCGCTTCGGTTTCTTGGTCAGCCTCTTCCCGTCTCTTTTCCACCACTTTGGCGCAAAGAATCGAGATCTCATACAGCAGGATGATCGGTATCGCGAGGCCAAGTTGGCTGATCGGATCCGGGGGTGTCAGGATGGCGGCAGCGATAAAGGCGATGACGATGGCATAGCGGCGGTTCTTCCGCATCCCGGCCGTGCTGATGATCACGACCTTGGTCAACAGGGTGAGGACGACGGGCAGTTCGAAGCTAAGGCCGAACGCAAAGACGAGCCGCATAACCAGCGACAGATATTCGTTGACCTTCGGCTCCAATTGAATCGCAAGCGGTCCTTCCGTAGCGGACTGCTCGAACCCGGCAAAGAAGTTCCATGCAACGGGCAGAACGAAATAATAGACGAAGGCGCCACCGATGAAGAACAGGACCGGGGTCGCGACGATAAAAGGCAGTAAGGCCTTTTTTTCGTTCTTATAAAGGCCCGGCGCCACGAAGATCCAAAATTGATTGGCGACGATCGGGAAAGACACGAAAGCACCGACAAAGAAAGCGATCTTGATCTCGGTAAAGAATTTCTCGGTCAGCGCCGTGTAGATCAGGCGG
>JAPPPC010000336.1 GCA_028817685.1 Rhodospirillaceae bacterium | reverse complement strand
CGGCCTGTCTCCCTGTCGCCGCGTCAACGCCAGATGCTCAGCCTTCTCAAGGCCGGCAAGACGAACAAGGAGATCGCCGCCGAACTGGGGATTGGGATCGGTACGGTCAAGCAGCACTTGGTCACCTTGTTCCGGAAACTCGGGGTGACCAACCGGTCCATGGCCATCTCGAAGAGCCTGTCGCTGGACGGCGTCAACATCGAGGGCCCGACCGCGCTGGACGAGGAACCGGCATCGGCCATGGAATCGATGCTCGAACGGCGGCCCGCGGCGGTTCTCAGCCTGGAAACCGTGATTGAAGACGGTGAGCTGCCGGAGGCGGAGTTCCGGGACATCTACAAGATCTACGCCGAGGTGGCCTTCGATTTCGGTGCCGTGTTCCTGTCGCACCGGGGCGGGCGCTGCGACATGGTCTTCGGCGTGCGACGGGTGCGCCGACACGATGTGTTGCGGGCGATCCGCGCGGCCGTAGCGGTGTCCGAGGACGTGGCCGCGCTGAGCGTCGGCCGGACTATGTTGCGTGCCGGTTTGGCCTTTGGGTTCATTTTCGCCAGCACTGACGGGCGCGGCGAATGGACAGGCGAAGCCATCGGTGGACCGGTCATTTCGGCGGCCCGCACCCTGTTGACCGGTGCGCCCGCGGGCCGCATCGCGCTGCACGACAGCGTGCGCCGGGTGATGCGGGCTATGGGTGTTGGAACATCGGGGAACGTCCCTGGCGAAGTGCCCCTCAATCGCCGGTTTCGCTGGAAGCGGCAGTTGCCGGTGGCAGCCGCGACCCTGCACGGCCGTTTGGTCGAAATCGAAACCCTGCGCGGCCATATGAAGCGCTCGAAGCGCGACGCCCGCAACGCCGCCTTCGTCGAAGGCGAAAGCGGTATGGGCAAATCGGCCCTGGTGGGGGAATTGGCAGCATTGGCGACGCGCGAAGGTCTGGCGACCGAGACCTGGATGTGTTCCATCCCTGATAGCCAACCAGGCAGCCCGTCGCTGGACCGGCTTGAGAATGTAAAGCCCCCATCCTATGTACCACCTTGTAATACGGTTTCCGGTACCGGCGGTTTCATGTTGAGCGCCTGATGGGGGCGGACGTGATTGTACTGTTTGAGCCATTTATTGATGACAGCCTGTGCTTGCTTGAGTGTTGAGAACCACTCAGCGTTGAGGACTTCGCGTCTGAGCGTTCCGTTGAAGCGCTCGTTGTATCCGTTCTCCCAGGGACTGCCGGGGTAGATCTGAATGGGTCTGATGCCGGCCTTCTTGAGCCAGGCTTGGAAGTTACCAGCGATGAACTCTGGTCCGTTGTCGGATCGAAGGTATTCTGGCTTCCCATGCTTGAGGAACAAAGGATAGAGCGCATCGAGAACCTCGGCATGACCCATCTTGGTGGCGACGGCGACACACAGGGCCTGGCGCGTATATTCATCGAGAACCGTGAGCATCTTGTAGCGCCGCCCGCTGCTCAGTCTGTCGTGAACGAAATCGACGCTCCAGATGTGGTTCGGATGCTTCGGTCGTAGCCGAATGACAGAGCTGTCCTTGTGGTAGAGCCGTTTGCGCCGCTTGTGTCGGTGCGGCAGTTGCAGACCTTCTTCCCGCCACAAGCGCTCGACCTTCTTGTGATTGACGATCCAACCTTCGACACGAAGAAGCTGGGCGATCTTGCGATAACCGTAACGGCCATATTGTTTGGCCAACCGGATCAGGGCCAGGCGTAACTCGTCATCATCTCTTGGGGTGGCTTTGTAACGGAAGGTGCTACGAGCCAAGCCGATCGTTTTACACGTTCGTCGCTCCGGCGTATCAAGCCTTTGACGAACATGAACCACAGCCTGACGCAGATCGGCAATCGTCAGACCTTGGGTTTTAAATAATCCAGGCTCTCCTTCAGGATCAGCTTGTCCAGCTCAAGCTCCGCGACAATCCGCTTCAACCGCGCATTCTCTTTCTCCATTGCCCGAAGTTCGCGCAGTTGCGACTTGCCCATACCGCCATACAGCTTGCGCCACTTGTAATAAGTCGCTTCGCTGATACCAGCCGTGCGGATCGCCGTCTCAACCGTACTCCCCGATGCCAGATCCAGATCGATCTGGCGAAGCAAGTCCAAGGCTGCTTCCTCAGAAAACCGCTTCCGTGTCATCAAAACCCTCCCCACGAGATAAAGAAATTATATCAGCGTGGGACAAGGATAAGGGGGCAAGACACTTCTCCGGGTACTTCTTGACGTGTCGGCAGGGGTTGGTGCCGTCCGGGCGCAATCCCCAGACCTCGGCAAGGTTGAATGCCTTCGACAGGAACTGGAGGCATCGATTGGCCTGGACGGGGGCGAAGCGGAGGTCGTGGTGAAGTTTGGCGATGTCGGATCTTGCGATCTCGCTTACTCGTAGGTGACCGACTCGGTCGCGGATG
>JAPPPC010000007.1 GCA_028817685.1 Rhodospirillaceae bacterium | reverse complement strand
GTGACCGATGCCAATCGTTCCGTCCAAAGGCTCGCCGTCGATAACCGCTTCGAGATTGACGATCTTACCTTCCGCCCGGCGCCGGCCGATCTCACCGTCGACCAGTGTTGCGACCCCAGCGGAATCATAGCCGCGATATTCGAGCCGCTTTAACCCGTCGACGAGAAGAGGTGCCGCCGCTTGTGTGCCGATTAAGCCAATGATGCCGCACATTCAATTCTGACCCTTCTTCGCCTGTGCCTTTTTTGCCGCCAGTTCGGCATTGATCTCGCCGCCGCGGCCTTCCTTGTTCGCCTGCCGGCCGCGACCGAGCGCCAGCGCATCCTTGCTAACGTCAACAGTAATAACGCTGCCAGCGCCTACAATCGCACCCTCGCCAACCGAAACCGGGGCAACCAGGGCCGTGTTCGAGCCGATGAACGCACCGGCACCGATCGTGGTGCGGTGCTTAAAATATCCGTCGTAATTGCAGGTGATGGTGCCGGCGCCGATATTGGCCTCCGGACCGACTTCCGCATCGCCGATATAGGACAGATGGCTCGCCTTCGCCCCCTCGCCCAGCACGGCGTTCTTTACTTCAACGAAATTGCCGATCTTCACGCCCGGTTCCAGCACCGCCCCCGGCCGCAGCCGGGCGAACGGGCCTACCGCCGCATCCGCACCGATCTTAACCCCCTCCAGGTGGCAGAACGCCTTGATCTCCGCCCCCTGCCCGACCGTAACTCCGGGACCGAATACGACATTGGGGCCGACCAGGACATCGGGTTCGAATTGGGTGTCGTGGCTGAAATAGACCGTCGACGGATCGCTCAAGGTAACCCCGTCATCCATCACCTGACGCCGGCGGCGCGCTTGCCAAAAGGATTCCGCCTCTGCCAAATCGGCACGGCTGTTCACACCCTGCAATTCGTCGGCGTCGGCCTCGACAACGGAACAGTCAATATTGTCAGCGCGCGCCAGGCCGACGATGTCGGTAAGGTAATATTCGCCCTTGGCGTTGTCGTTACCCACCGCATCGATCAGGCGAAACAGGACCGCGGCATCGATCGCCAGCACACCGGAATTGCATAACGTCACCTCACGGTCCGCTTCCGACTCGTCATTGAATTCGACGATCCGCTGCAGGCGGCCGGCATCGTCTGTAATCAGCCGGCCATAGGCCGCGGGGTCGTTGGGCCGGAAGCCCAGTACCACGATGCCCGCCCCCCGTTCGCGTTCGGCCAGCATTTCTTCGAGGGTCTCAACACCAATGAACGGTGTATCGCCGTAAAGAACGAATACCGTACCCATGTTGAAATCCGACAACGGCGCCCGCGCGGCCTTGACCGCGTCGGCCGTTCCCAATTGTTCGGGCTGCTGCTCTACCGCATGCGGTGCGGCGGCGGCTTCCACATCACCCATGTCAGGTCCGACCACGACGACGATTCGTTCCGGACCGATTGCCGTCGCCGTATCGAGAACATGCCCCAACAGCGAACGTCCGGCGACTTGGTGAAGAACTTTCGAGCGCGCGGATTTCATCCGCGTACCTTTGCCGGCCGCCAGAACGACGACGGCGGTTTCCGCCTTACCCATCATTGAATTCCCGAATCATCATCCCCCGGACGCTTCTCACGAAGCGGTGCGCAAAGTGCCATAACGGTGCAGGACCCGCCAAGTAACGAAATGTTACCGGATTTTTCAGCGATCCTTCGAATACATCCTTATTGATATATTATTAACCAATCGCAAATGACGGCGATCACAACAGCATGTATATAGGCTCCGAAATCTCGAATCCGCGAGATGGGGTCTTGAGGGAACATGTCGGATCACGGCACCCATGAAAGCTTTCGGGAACGCGACGCGGTAAAGGGTTCATCGAATCGATCCTTCGGGATCGTGTTCGCCGTTGTCTTCGCGATCATTGGCCTTTTTCCCCTGATCGGCGGGTCTTCGGTGCGGTGGTGGTCCTTAATCATCGCCGGTGTCTTCCTGGCGCTGGCGTTTGCGGCGCCCAAGCTGCTTTCGCCATTGAACAGGCTATGGATGCGGTTCGGCCTGCTGCTCCACCGCATCGTCAATCCCCTGGTGATGGCACTTTTATTCTTCCTGGTGGTCACGCCGATCGCACTGCTAATGCGCCTTTTCGGCAAGCGCCCTTTGCACCTCGAGACGGAACCGGATGCAGAGAGTTACTGGATCCCGCGCGATCCGCCCGGCCCCGAGCCGGAAACCATGAAACAACAGTTCTGAACGAGCGAGTCTGAACGCACGCAATGTCATTCCTGAAAGAACTCTGGACCTTCATGCGGGTCCGCAAAAAATTCTGGTTGCTGCCCATCATGGTCATGATGGTCATCTTTGGCGGGCTGATCGTTCTAACCTTTTTTTTTTCGGTGTCCACCTTGATCTACACGATCTTCTAGGTTG
>JAPPPC010000594.1 GCA_028817685.1 Rhodospirillaceae bacterium | reverse complement strand
ACAACGCGCGGCCATCGTGACCAGCGATACCGTACACCGTCCCTCGGAAGCCGCTGCCTTCGTTGCCCAGGTTCTTGAGGGTGACATTGACATCATTGTCGGCACACAAATCGTCGCGAAGGGCCACCACTTTCCCAATCTCACCTTGGTTGGCGTCGTCGATGCGGACCTCGGCCTGTCCGGCGGCGATTTGCGGGCGGCGGAACGAACCTATCAGCTCCTGCACCAGGTCTCCGGCCGTGCCGGCCGCGACGACAAGCCGGGCCGGGTAGTGCTGCAAACCTATCACCCGGACCATCCGGTGATGATCGCATTGGCCGAGGGCGATCGTGACGGTTTCCTGGCCGCGGAAGCGGTCGCGCGCCAGGCCGGCGGCTGGCCGCCTTTCGGCAGGCTCGCGGCCCTCATCGTTTCGGGCAATGACGGTGACGCCGTCGCTCAGACGGCGCGCGACCTCGCCCACGGCGCACCGACCGGCGAACGGGTTCGGGTCCTTGGGCCGGCGCCGGCGCCCCTTGCGCTGTTGCGCGGACGGCATCGATGGCGCCTGCTGCTGAAGGTCGATCGCGGTATTTCGATCCAGGATGTCTTGCGCGATTGGCTGCCCCGTATTCCGGTTCCGAACCCGGTTCGGGTGCATGTCGATATCGATCCGCACAGCTTCCTGTAGCTCCTTGAGACACACCAACGCCAAGCGCGACAAATTCGCGCTGTTGGGCGGGTTGAAAGGGCCTAGGGCGTGTGTTAAACACCGGGCGCTTCCGCGCTGGAGCTAGCCGCGCGGATGCATATATTGGGTGGCGCTAGACTTGCTCTTGCGGCAAATTCCGAACGAATTTTCTGGTTTCTCCGGGGGTTCCCCAGTTGGCTACAAATACGGCCGTTTCCGAAATCGCCAATCGCTACGCGACAGCGCTGTTCGAATTGGCGGATGAGCAAAGCCGGCTCGACGAGGTCGCAGGCGATCTCGCGCGCTTGGTTGAATCGATCGACGAAAGCCAGGATTTACAAAGGCTTGTCCGCAGTCCGGTATTGAACCGGGAAGAGCAGGGCAAAGCCATGACGGCGATCTTGGAAGCGATGGAAGTCGGCGACCTGACGAAAAACTTCGTCGGCCTGATCGCGCAGAACCGCCGTTTGTTCGCGCTGACCGACATGGTCAAAGGATTTCTGGACGAACTGGCACGCCGGCGCGGCGAAGTTACGGCGGAAGTTACCGCTGCCCGTTCGTTGAGCGAAAGCCAAATCGCGGCCCTGCAGGAAACGCTGCAACGGTCCCTTGGCGGCAAAGTTTCGATCGCCCACGCGGTCGATCCGGCGCTGATCGGCGGCATGGTCGTCAAAGTCGGCAGCCGAATGGTTGATACATCGCTGCGCACGCAGCTGAACAAAATGCAAATTGCTATGAAGGGGGTGAGCTGATGGATATCCGCGCAGCCGAGATATCTTCAATCATCAACGACCCGATCGCCGGGTTCGGTGCCGAGGCCGATGTCGCCGAGGGCGGACAGGTGAGCTCTGTCGGTGACGGCGTGGCCCGCATTTACGGTCTCGACAATGTCCAGGCCGGCGAGCTGGTCGAATTCCCGGGCGGTATCAGCGGCATGGCCCTGAACCTGGAAACCGACAATGTCGGCGCCGTGATCTTCGGCAGCGACCGCGACATTAAGGAAGGCGACACCGTCAAGCGGACCGGCGCCATTGTCGACGTTCCCGTCGGCAAAGGCCTGCTCGGCCGCGTCGTCGACGCGCTGGGCAATCCGATCGACGGCAAGGGCCCGATCCAGTCGGACGAACGCCAACGGGTCGAGGTCAAGGCGCCGGGCATCATCCCGCGGAAATCCGTGCACGAGCCGGTGCAGACTGGTCTCAAGGCGCTCGATGCGCTGGTGCCGGTCGGCCGCGGCCAACGCGAACTGATCATCGGTGACCGCCAGACCGGCAAGACCGCGGTGGCGATCGATACCATCATCAACCAAAAAACGGTCAATGCCGGCGACGACGAGTCGAAAAAGCTGTACTGCGTCTATGTCGCGGTCGGCCAGAAGCGTTCGACCGTCGCCCAGGTCGTCAAGACGCTGGAAGAGCAAGGCGCGCTGGAATATTCCATCGTTGTCTCGGCCACCGCGTCCGATCCGGCGCCGCTTCAGTTCCTGGCGCCCTACACCGGCTGCACCATGGGCGAGTATTTCCGCGACAACGGCATGCACGCCGTCATCATCTATGACGATCTGTCGAAACAGGCGACAGCCTATCGCCAGATGTCGCTGCTGCTGCGCCGCCCGCCGGGCCGCGAAGCCTATCCCGGCGATGTGTTCTATCTGCATTCACGCCTGCTGGAGCGGGCTGCGAAGATGGGCGACGATCATGGCAACGGCTCGCTGACGGCACTGCCGGTCATCGAAACCCAGGCCAGTGACGTGTCGGCGTACATTCCGACCAATGTCATCTCCATCACGGACGGCCAGATCTTCCTGGAAACGGAACTGTTCTACAAAGGCGTCCGCCCGGCGATTAACGTCGGCCTGTCGGTCTCCCGCGTGGGCTCGGCCGCACAGATCAAGGCGATGAAGCAAGTTGCCGGGTCGATCAAGCTGGAGCTGGCGCAATATCGCGAAATGGAAGCCTTCTCGCAGTTCGCGTCTGACCTGGATCCGGTTACCCAGCGTCTGTTGGCACGCGGCGCCCGGCTGACCGAGCTGTTGAAGCAGGATCAGTTCGCACCGCTTGCGGTGGAGGAACAGGTCGTGTCGATTTTCAGCGGCGTGAACGGATATCTCGACGGCCTCGATACCGATGCGGTCAACCGCTATGAGACGGCGTTGTTGGAGAATTTCCGCGCCAATCAGGGCGATCTGCTGAAGGCGATCCGCGAGGAAGGCGAGATTTCCGACGAGAACGAGCAGAAGCTGAAGGACGCGATCGAAGCGTTCACCAGCAGCTTCGTCTAGCGGCGGATTTTATAGGCTAACGGCGACGCCGTAGGGGAGACGGGCTGCAGCGATGGCAAGCCTCAAAGAACTTCGAAATCGGATTTCGAGTGTCACATCGACACGACGGATCACGTCGGCCATGAAGATGGTCGCCGCGGCAAAACTGCGGCGCGCGCAGGAAGCGGCGGAAGCGGCGCGGCCCTATGCGGAACGCATGGAACGGATGCTGGGCTCGCTGGCCGCCACCGTCGCGGCCAACCCGGAAAGCGCACCGCCAATGCTGGGCGGCACCGGCAAGGACGATACCCATCTGATCGTCATGATCTCATCGGACCGTGGATTGTGCGGCGGCTTCAACAGCAATCTGGTACGCCAGGCGAACAAGATGATCGCCGAATTGGAAGCGGCTGGGAAAACCGTCAAGCTGATCGCCGTCGGCCGCAAGGGCGTGTCCGCCATGCGCCGAGAGGCAGGCAGCCGGCTGATTGAGGAATATGAAGAGTTGGCCAAGCCGATGCCGGCCTTCGATCAGGCTGAACTGGTTGCTGGCAAGATCACGGACATGTTCGAGGCTGGTGAGTTCGACGTCTGCACGATCCTCTACAACAAATTCGTTTCGGCGCTTGAACAGGTGGTCACGCCTTTGCAACTGATCCCGTTCGCAAGCGAAGCCACGGACGACGATGGTGCCGGCGACGGTGCTGCCTACGAATTCGAGCCCGACGAGGAAGAGATCCTCTCGGCCCTGCTGCCGCGCAATCTCGCAGTGCAGGTCTATCGCTCGATGCTGGAATCTTTTGCCTCCGAGCAAGGCGCGCGGATGACCGCAATGGACAACGCGACACGCAACGCAGGCGATATGATCGAAAGCCTCTCCTTGGTCTACAACCGAACGAGGCAGGCTGCGATCACCAGCGAACTCATCGAAATCATTTCCGGCGCGGAAGCGCTTTAAGTACAGGTTTGAAGCGGGAGCAAAACCCATGGCGCAAAACTTAGTTGGCAAGGTATCGCAGGTTCTGGGCGCGGTCATCGACGTCCATTTCGACGGCGATTTGCCGCCGATCCTGAACGCCCTGACAGTGGACAACAACGGTACCAACCTGGTGCTGGAGGTGGCGCAGCACCTTGGTGAGAACACCGTCCGCTGCATCGCGATGGACACCACCGAAGGCTTGGTCCGCGGCCAGGAAGCCGCGGACACTGGCGCGCCTATCTTGATGCCTGTCGGCCCGGAAACGCTCGGCCGCATCATGAACGTTATTGGCGATCCGGTTGATGAGCGCGGTCCGGTTGGTACGTCGTCGCAGTCACCGATTCACCGTGAAGCGCCCGACTTCGTCGACCAGGCAACGGAAACCGAACAGCTCGTGACCGGCATCAAGGTCGTCGATCTGCTGACGCCCTACCCGAAAGGCGGCAAGATCGGCCTGTTCGGCGGCGCCGGTGTCGGTAAGACCGTTATCATCATGGAGCTGATCAACAACATCGCAAAGGCGCATGGCGGTTACTCCGTCTTCGCCGGTGTTGGCGAACGGACCCGCGAAGGCAACGACCTGTATCACGAAATGATCGAATCCGGCGTTATCGTGCCGGACGGCGAGTCCAAGGCGGCCCTGGTTTACGGCCAAATGAACGAGCCGCCGGGCGCGCGCGCGCGTGTCGCCCTGTCCGGTCTGACCCTGGCTGAATATTTCCGCGACGAGGAAGGCCAGGACGTGCTGTTCTTCGTCGATAACATTTTCCGGTTCACCCAAGCGGGCTCGGAAGTGTCCGCCCTGCTCGGCCGCATCCCCTCCGCGGTTGGATATCAGCCGACCCTAGGCACCGATATGGGTAACCTGCAAGAACGCATCACGACCACGAAGACCGGTTCCATCACCAGTGTGCAGGCCGTCTACGTCCCTGCGGACGATCTGACCGATCCGGCACCGGCGACGACCTTCTCTCACTTGGACGCGACGACGGTGCTGTCGCGGCAGATCGCCGAGCTCGGCATCTACCCGGCCGTCGACCCGCTCGACTCCACCAGCCGCATTCTGGAGCCGCGCACGGTTGGACAAGAGCATTACGATACCGCGCGCGAAGTTCAGCAGGTGCTGCAGAGCTACAAGTCCCTGCAGGAAATCATCGCCATTCTGGGCATGGACGAGCTGTCCGAGGAAGACAGACAGACGGTGTCCCGCGCCCGTAAGATTCAACGCTTTTTGTCGCAGCCTTTCTTCGTTGCGGAAGTGTTCACCGGCTCGCCGGGCAAACTCGTCGCGCTCGAAGACACGATCAAAGGCTTCAGAGGCATTCTCGACGGCGAATATGACGATCTTCCCGAGGCCGCGTTCTACATGTGTGGCGGAATCGAGGAAGCGGTCGAGAAAGCCAAGGTCATGGCCGCGGAAGCGGCCTAAGGCCGGCCCACTCTTGCAGGAGCATTAGGCCATGGCCGACACCTTCGAACTGGAACTCGTTTCGCCGGAAAGCCTGCTGCTTTCCGAGCCGGTCGAGATGGTCGTCGTGCCGGGCGAAGAGGGCGACTTCGGCGTCATGGCCGGCCACGCACCGGTGATCTCCAACATTCGGCCGGGGACCCTCGCCATCTTCGAGGGTGGCTCGGTGACGATGCGAGTCTTCCTTGCCGGCGGCTTCGCCGAGGTCACGAAAGAACGGTGCACGATTCTGGCCGAAGGCGCGGTGCCAGTGGATGATATCGACCGGAGCGAGGTCGAGCAGGAAATCAGCAATCTGCGCGACGATATCGGCGCGGCCTCGGACAATGCGGAACGGACGCATGCGGAAGCGGCCCTCGCCGTCGCGGAAGCGAAACTGCATTCGATAGATTCCCCGCCCTACGCCGGCGGCCACTAGCGCAGATCGACTTGAACGGATCGGGGTTGGTTGGGATCGCGTCGAGCGATCCAACGACCGCGTGACTCCGCTCTAAAGCCTTAAAAATAGATCAGATTCGCATATCCAGAGGGAACCGGTAACGCTTCCCTCTGAACACGTTCGGGTCTAACTCTTCATTTCAATCGGAAGTTGGTTTAGGCGACCATATTGAACAGTTCGCCGGCCTCGAACACGTTCAAATCGACGTTCAATTCGCCCTTACCGGCGAGGCCCGTGCCAAGCGGCCGTCCCAGACCGCCAACCGGCTGGTCGAACCGTTCCCCTGGATTGAAAAGCGGATCAGCCTGTCCGATGCTGTCGCCCTCGCCCTGTTCGGTCTCACGGCGCTTTTCGGTCTGCTCAGCCAGCTCTTCGCGCTTTTCCGCCTGAATTTCTTAGCGCGCCGCTTGAATCTTCGCCTCGGCATCGGCCGCGACCCGGCGATCCTGCGATGAGGGCTGTGTCGGCGCCAGGGCGGCCCGTTTGACCTGCTCCATCTTACGGATTGTCGCTTCGGGATTGCCGGGCACAGGGCTGGTATCGATCGAAACCTCGCCCCCGACCGCATATTGGCGCCCATCCGGTCCGGTCGTGAAGGTGTAGCGCGGCTGGCCGGCGATACCGCCGCCAACGGTCGCGTGCGCACGCTCATGCGCGCGGACCTCGCGATCGCGGGCCTTCAACCGTTCGACTTCACGCTGCTCCGCCTCAGTCAGTCCCTCCTGATTGACCGGCTCGCCATTTTCGTTGGTGCGCTGGGTGCTTTGAATCTCAGCCCCTTCCGTCGCCACGCCCTCGCCGTCCGCCTCATCGTCTTCGACGGAAGATTGGGCCTGATTCTGGGTGCGGAAATCGAGCCGATTCACGGGCGGCCCCGGCTGCACCGCGTTGCCAGGCGCCACGTTCGGGCGTTGCGGATCCTGCAGCGACCCGGCCCCGCTGGGGATCGCGGTACTGCGCGTCAGCGCTTCGGCGGCGCCCGCGCCGCCGGTGAACTGAAATGCCGTATTGACCTGCAACAGCAACATCGACGTTTCCGCAACCTGCACGCTGACAGCGAATCCGCTAATACCTTTAAGAAACAAAAGTTTAACGCATTAGCGTCAGCAAAAATTAACCTTCACGTGTCCGCAAATACTCTAAGTATTATGCAAAAACTTACTAGAGAATTGATTTTACGTCAAATAATGGTAAATTTATGTTAACTATATTTGACGCAACGCGGCCCCAACTTCCTCGCGAAACTAGCCCGCTTCACCGTCTGCCGCCTCACCCAGATGAGCGAATTCTCGGATTACCCGGACGTAAACCGCACGCTTCATCGGAGCGATGAGGCCTTCAAGCTCGCCCATCGGAACCCAGCGCCAGGCGCTGAACTCCGCCTTGTGGCGGTTCAATTGGATGTCATCGTCCTCGCCGGAAAACCGCATGGCAAACCAGCGCTGCGTCTGACCGCGGAACCGACCGCCCCACAATTGCCGCGAGACGGTCTCGGGCAAATCATACGAGAACCATTCCCGGCTCTCGGCGATGATCTCCGCCTTACGCGTGCCGGCCTCTTCTTCCAGTTCGCGTAACGCCGCATCCCGCGGGGTTTCGCCATCGTCGATGCCGCCTTGCGGCATCTGCCAATTCTCGCCTGCCATGTCGATCCGATTGCCGACGCACACGTGCCCGCGCAAGTTCAACAGCATGACACCGACGCAGGGACGGTAAGGCCGCGAATCCTCTGTCACAGCGGCCTAGCGGGGTTTCTGTTTGGCGACGACCGCCGTGATCGGCGCGAGCACGAGCCCCTTTTCGTCGAGGCCCCCGACCCAGCGCTGCAGCCGGCGCACCGTCGCCGGATAGGGATGCGCGAGGGCGACTGCGCTACCGCGCGCCTTGGCGATTCGCTCGATTTCCGCCAGTGCGGCATCGATGGCGGTTCGGCTCACAACCCGGTCGATAACCTTGTCGTTCATGGCGAAGGGCAGCCGCAGTTTCGGTGCCAGTTTCGGTGCCGCGCTCGCCGCGGTCTCCATACTGTCCAGGAACATTAAACCGCGGCGTTCCATCTCGCGCAGAACCGGCCGCATGGCTGACTGATTGGCCGTAAAGCGGCCTCCCATATAGTTCGTCACCCCGACATAGCCGGTCATCCGGCTCAATACCCAATCCAAGCGACGGCGGTTTTGCTCGGTGTCGAGCGCTGTCAGCAGACCGAATGGTCCCGGATCGTCCCGCGGATAGCCACGCGGTTCCATCGGCAGGTTGATCAGGACCTCATGCCCGGCGCCGCGCGCGGTATCGATCCAATCCTTGAGCTTCCGCGCGAACGGGGCGAAAGCCAAAGTCACCTCACCCGGCAAAATACCGACCACCGATTCAGTTGCGTTAAAGGATACGCCCAAACCGGTGACGACGATCGCAACCTTCGGCCGCTTTTCCAGCACGTTGAAGGGCCGCGAGTAGACACGCCAGGGCCGGCGGCCGTCCGCACCGACGATCGGCAGCATGCCGATATCGGTGCGCTCCACCAGTTTCGGGTCAGGGTGTGGATGCAGTACAGCCGACTTCCGCCTCGGCGCGCTCGGCACGCGGAGCTTTTCGTCGTCCCCGCCCTCTGTAGCTGCGGCTTTCTCGGCCGCTGCCCCGCGGGCACTGCGCCGCAGCGATGGGACCTTCTTGGTGAGGTTGGGCCGCATCGCCCGCAATTCGGCTTCGATGGCCTCGGACGGAAATTGCAGCCAAATGAACGTCCCCAAGAACAGGAGCACGGTAAAACCTGTCGCGCCATACAGCGCGTAAAGCGGCATGTTCTCCTTCAGCGGGTTCGGCTCGGCAAACGGATCGGGCTCGTCGAAACCGGATTCCTCTTCAGCCATACCATCATCCCCGCGCTTCCACGGCAGTTTGGGAAGCCCGGGGATCGACGGTAGCTTGAGAGAAAGGCTGACCAGGGTATCGTGCCCCTCTAATTGACCGCCTGACTGCGGTAGAGCGAAATGCCGCGGATCAGGTCGAGCGCTCGAACCAGCTGATAGTCGAAGGGACGTTCTGGCTTCTTCTCCGCCTCACCCTCCTTCTTTTCGTCACCCGCCTCTCCCGACGCCTCCTCTTTGGCCTTTTCTTCTTCACCTTTCAAAGACCGCCGAAGATCCGATTCTTTCCGGCGCGGACCGCTACGCAGCGGTTCGACCTTGGATTGCTCGATCACGATGTCGGGGTCGATACCCTTTGCCTGGATCGACCGGCCGGACGGCGTGTAATAGCGCTGCGTGGTCAATTTCATCGCCCCGCTGGCGCCCAGCGGGATAATCGTCTGAACAGACCCCTTACCGAAGCTCCGGGTGCCAACAATGATCGCCCGTTTGTGGTCCTGCAGTGCCCCGGCAACGATTTCCGAAGCAGAGGCGGAGCCGCCATTTATCAGCACGACGACCGGCAACCCGGACGCCAGATCCCCCGGCCGGGCGTGGAAGCGTTGCGCGTTGTCCGCCTCGCGACCGCGAGTCGAGACGATCTCGCCGCGTTCGAGAAAGGCATCCGATACGGACACCGCCTGATCCAGGAGGCCGCCCGGATTGTTGCGGAGATCGAGCACGAAGCCTCGAATGTCGTCACCGATTTCCTCGCGCAGCTTGGTGATCGATTTGGCGACACCGCTCTTGGTCTGCTCGCTGAAATTGGTGATCCGCAAGTAGCCGACATCGCCCTCTGCGCGTGCGCGCACCGAGCGGATACGGATCTTGTCCCGCGTGATAGTGATGGTGAGCGGCTGGACGTCCTTGCGGCGCACCGTGAGAACGATGTCCGTGCCGACCTTACCGCGCATTTTCTCCACCGCCTCGCTCAGTGTCAGCCCCTGAACCGGCTTACCGTCAAGATGCGTGATCAGATCGCCGGGCTCGATGCCGGCGCGGAAGGCCGGCGTGTCGTCAATGGGCGAAACAACCTTGACGTAGCCACCTTCCATGGTGACCTCAATGCCGAGCCCGCCGAACTCACCTTTCGTCTGGACCCGCATATCCTTGAACGTCTTCTTGTTCAGATAGCTGGAATGCGGGTCGAGACTCTGCAGCATGCCCTGGATCGCCGCTTCAACGAGTTCCTCTTCCGAAGTCTCCTCGACGTAATCGGCCCGGACGCGCTCGAAAACGTCGCCGAACAGCTCCAGCAATCGATAGATTTCGGATTTATCCGTCTTAGCCGCGGATGCCGGCGCGACGCTCAGGAATACGACAGTCGCCAATGCCACGGCCGTCGTGCTAACGAAATTTCTCATCCACGCACCCTTCGTTTTTCTGCTGTGATCCATGGCAGCGGATTAATCGGCTGCCCGTTGCGGCGAAGCTCAACATATAATATCGGTTTGCCACCCTTTCGAGTAGCCATCGACCCCAGGGGTTCGCCCGCCAATAACCATTGGCCCACCACCGCATCGATCTGCGCGAGCCCGGCAAGAAGCGTATGATATCCGCCCCTGTGTTCGATG
>JAPPPC010000820.1 GCA_028817685.1 Rhodospirillaceae bacterium | reverse complement strand
ACACCGGATTCTTCTAGATTTCGAATTCGGCGCCAGCAGGGAGTCGAGGAAAGTCCGACCCGCTCGGCGATTTCCCCTACCGGAAGCGTGGCGTCTTCTTGCAGGCAGGCGAGAATTTTTTTATCAATGGCATCCATTAGAATAAATTACTCTAAAACTATGAAAAGTTGGATAGAAATTTTAATATTTATCGCTTATGCGGGTGAATACGCAAACATTTCCCAAGGAAGTGTGTGTACAATTCCTTCATTAGATTGCAGAGGGAATTACTCAGATGATTAAGCGGCTTTTCACCGAGCACCCGTCCAGCGTCGACGAGACCTATGTCGAGCATTTCTTTGCAGCGGGTTCATTCAGCCTACGAATGTTTATCGCAAGCCTTGCCTGCCTCGTGCACGCGGTGTTGCCGTTTCTTTTCGTGAAAACGGGTAGCGAGGCGATCGAAACACTATACGATCGCATGGTCGCCAACCGGCGCCGGTTTGAAGAAGGCCGTCTGGAATCGCGCGACGCGGCCCGCGCCGCCCAAAAGGCTTAGCCGCTATTACGACTCCGCGGCTTCCAGCAGTCGCAAGTTTTTCTTCATGTCGTAGGCCTGTTCCGTATGGGACTCAGGATCCCATTCGCTGCGGTCGACCCGGAAGAAATCGCCACCGTAGATATGGATCGCGCCGGTCAGCTTCGACAGCGGGTTGGTGACCGAGTGGATGATGTCGCGCCCGAGCGTCGTGGCGTCCTTCAGGCCGAGCGACTCGGCACCCGCCGCTTCGATATAGCCGTCTTCGGCGTCTGCGACACGGCGCCAGAAAATATTGTCTTCACGTCCGGTGTAGATGCCGATATTGGCCCACATCTCGTGATTATGCGGCATGATCGTCATATGCGGCCCCCAGACCACATTGATGATCGTGAGCTCTTCGGAGTCGTAAAGTTTCGAGACACCGCCGGTATCCGGTTCGCCGAGTTCTTTCAAAACCTGGCCAGGCTCGGACACGGCTTTCGCCAGTATATCCCGGACTTCCGCCTGCGCAGTGCGGCCGCCGGCGACGGCTTTCTTACAATCGGCAATTAAATTATCGACGGTGAACATGGCGTATCCCCCTGGTGCGGCGTTTGCGCTACCCTATCACGGTGTTTGAAGCGGTGGAACCGCGCACCGACAGGGAGGAAATCATGCCGCACGCGACGACCGATGACGGGGTTAAGCTGTATTACGAAGAGACGGGTTCCGGCGAGCCGGTGCTGTTCATCCATGAATTCGCGGATGATTATCGCGGTTGGGAACCGCAGGTGCGCCATTTCAGCCGCCTATATCGCTGCATCACATACAATGCGCGCGGCTATCCGCCCTCAGATGTGCCAGAAGACTCGTCAAGCTATTCTCAGATGCGGGCGGTTGGCGACGCGATCGCAGTGCTCGACCATCTCGGGATTGAGAAGGCTCACATTGTCGGCCTGTCCATGGGTGGCTTCTGCGCGCTGCATTTCGGTCTGAATCATCCCGATCGTGCGTTGTCGCTGGTGGTCGGCGGTTGCGGTTATGGAGCGGAGGCGGACAAGCGCGCGCAGTTCCGCGACGAGGCGCTGACCACGGCCGATACGTTCGAGGCCGACGGCATGCCGAAGACGGCGGCGCGCTATAGTCTCGGCCCGACCCGGGTGCAGTATCAGAACAAGGACCCGCGTGGCTGGCAGGAATTCGCAGACAATATGGCGGAACATTCCACCAAAGGATCCGCGAACACCATGCGCGGTGTGCAGGCCGAGCGGCCCTCGCTGTATGACCTTGTCGAGGACATGAAGACTCTGAATGTCGCGACTCTGATCATCACCGGTGACGAGGATGAACCTTGCCTCGATCCGGCGCTGCTGATGAAACGGACGATTCCGATGTCGGGTCTGGTGATCATTCCGCTCACCGGGCATGCCTGCAATCTGGAGGAACCGGATGCCTTCAACCGCGCCTGTCAGGAGTTCTTTACCGCGGTGGCGCATGATGCCTGGGGGCCGCGCGATCCTCGTTCGCAAATTGCCAGCATCACTGGGATGAAATAGAAGGCCCGTTCGCGATCAGGCGGGTTCGATGACGAACAGGACTTGATCGTGTGCAACCAGTTCGGCATCGTTCGCGCCGATCGCTTTGACCGTGCCGCCGATAGGGGCTTCGATCGTGGTGTACAGCTTCATCACCTCGATCAGGCACAACGGGTCGCCTTTCTTAACAGCTTGACCTGTCTCGACGAACACCGGATCGGCCGGTGAGGGTTTCCGGTAGAAGGTGCCCACCATGGGCGCGCGGACTTCGGTCCCCGTCGCCCCCGCGGTGAGAGGTGCGATCGTCGCAGGACCGGCAGATGCCGTTGGGGCTTCCGCTTCGGTCAGCGGTTGTGCCGCGTCGGGTGCGGCTGCCGCGGGAA
>JAPPPC010000022.1 GCA_028817685.1 Rhodospirillaceae bacterium | reverse complement strand
TGGGTTTTGGGTTTCCTGGAGCGCCGCGGGCCGCCACCGCGCCGGCCACGGTCCGTTTACCGAATACGATCCGCTCGTATCGCACCCTCCGCTCGGTAAGCGGAATATCGATACGAACCAACAATTCGTCCGCTGCGCGGACCGTTTCGAGCGCGCCGGTGATGAAAGAGGCGGCCGGGACGGCGCGTTTGCCGCTAGCGGATCGCAGGATGAGCGTCGCGTCTAATCCGGCCAAGAGCGCAGGCGGGTCCGCGCGCGGTTCGGCGAAGCACAGATTGCCGCCGATCGTGCCCGAAGACCGGACCCTTGGATTGGCGACCTCGCCGCATAGCGCTGCCAAAGGCGGGAGAAGATCACGCACGGTTGGGTCGGCGGCAATCTCGGCGTGGGTCGCGAGGGCGCCGATTGACAGAAATTCGCCCTTGTTTGCGATGGTCCGCAGGGGTGGCAGCCGCTTCAGGTCAATCAGGTGGTCGTACTGGGCGAATCCCATCTTCATCGCCAGCAGCAATTCCGTGCCGCCCGCATAGGGCGCCGCATCATCGCCAAACTCGGCCAGCAGGGCGACCGCGGCTTCGACCGAAGCCGGCCGGTGATAGGTGAACGGGCTAGGATACATCGCTGTCCCTTTCCCGCAGCGCGCGCCAGATCTTCTCCGGCGTCATCGGCAGGTCGCGCAGGCGGATGCCGTAGCGGCGCGCCAGCGCATTGGCGATCGCGGGGGCGACCGGCAGCAGGCCGCCTTCGCCCATCCCCTTCGCGCCCATCGGGCCGGGCCCGTCAGCATTTTCGATCAGCACGGTCCTTGCCGCATGCGGGACGTCGCCCGCCGCGGGGATCCGGTAGCCGATCGGCGTGGCGTTGACCGGTTGCCCGTCGACGAACGCCAAATGCTCGTAAAGCGCGTGGCCGAGGCCCTGGATCGCGGCGCCTTCCTCCTGCCCCTCGGCGCCGGCGGGATTGATTGCGTGTCCGATATCGGCGACGCCGGCGAAACGGGTCACGGCCAGCGCGCCTGTATCCTCGTCCAGCGCGATATCGCAAGCCCCGACCGCGGTTTCCCAGAACAGTGGCGAAGTGGCGAAATCGCTGCCCTTGCGGGCCGGCGTTACCATGGCGCGCCCGACGATCTCGCCGGAATCGATACCGAAGGCGGTGTGGAACAGACGGTCGAACGGAATGGTTTCCGAACTGGTGGCAACGCCGCCCGGCACCAACCGGACTCTTTCCATCGGGACATCGAGGGCGGATGCCGCCAGCGCCACGAGCTGTTCGCGCGCATCCTGCGCCGCATCTTCGACGGCGAGGCCGATAATCACGGTCGAGCGGCTGGCCCCGGTGCCCCAGTCGAAGGGCGTGGTTGCCGTGTCGGGCCCCGCTACCCGGATTGCCGCCGGATCCTGGTTCAAGGTCTCGGCCGCGACATTCCGCAGAACGTCGCGCACGCCCTGTCCGATATCGGCACTGTTCGCCATCACCAGGATCGACCCGTCCGCCAGCAGCCGGACCAGCGCGCCGCCGAGCGGCAGGACGCCAGGGTCCGTCGCGGCCACGGCGACCCCTGCGGCGGGACGGTCGCCCATGCTGGTAATCGCCTGACCGGCATGTCCCATCATTTCGCTGATATCGGCGTCGAGCGGCCGGAGACTGTCGAGCACCTTGCCGCCGCGCGGCAGCAGGTTGCGGTGCCGAAAATCGACCGGGTCGATCTCAAGCGCGGCCGCGATTTCGTCCATCTGGCTTTCCGTCGCCCAGACCGCCTGCGGACCGCCGATCGATCGGAAGGCTGAACCCGGCACGGTGTTGGTGTAGGCGGCGCGCGACTCGATCTCCAGGTTTTTGATGGCGTAGGGGCCGATCACACGGTTCGCGGCTTTCACGGTGACGGCGGGACCGGTATCCGCATAGGCGCCGCCGTCGAGCAGGATGGCCGCGCGCTTCGACAGGATGATCCCGTTGGCATCGACGGCGGTCGTGAGGGTGATCGAGGCCCCCAACCGCCGGCAGGTCAGCATCGCCTCTTCCTGGGTCAGGGCGACACGGACCGGCCTCCCCGCTTTCCAGGATGCGGCGGCGACAAGCGGATCGATCTTCACCGACGCTTTGCCGCCGAAGCCGCCGCCGATATGCGGTACCACGACTCGGACATTCGCGTAGGGCAGGCCGAAGACGCGGGACAGGACCTTCTGCACGGCGGTCGGCGACTGCGCGCCGGACCAGACCGTCAGCCGGTCGCCTTCGAAGGCGGCGGTGACGCAATGCGGCTCCATCGCGTAATGCGCGATCCCGGGGAAGGTATAGGTGTGTTCGAACACCCTTGCCGCCTCGGCTTCGGCCGCCGCGGTATTGCCGGTGCTGATCGCGTATCGCTGGTAGATGTTGGTGCCGCTGACGGGACGGGCCTTAACCTTGAAGTAGA
>JAPPPC010000847.1 GCA_028817685.1 Rhodospirillaceae bacterium | reverse complement strand
ACCGGACAGCGCCGCAGCCCGACGCAGGACGCCGCCTGACGGAACACGAGCCGCATCGCCGTTTACGCCCCCATCCGACAGCGGTAATTTAGCGTTGCGCCCGCACGCCGGCAGTTCGTGCGTGGCCGCTTCTTGCCGCAACCGGTGCGAACGAGCGACAGATGCAGACCGTCGAATTGGAACAGGCGCTCAATCGCGCGTTTCAACACCACAATGCGGGCCAATGGCAGGAGGCGGAGGCACTTTACCGACACATCCTCGAAACGGTCCCCGACCAGCCGCAGACCCTGCATCTTCTGGGTTTGCTGTGCTTTCAAACCGGCAAGCGGGAGGCGGCGGCCGAGTTGTTGGCGAAGGCCGTGACGATCCTTCCCGAAAACGCCGAGGCGCTGTTCCATCTCGGCGTCACCCTGCAGGCGCTTGGCCGTATGGACGATGCGGTCTCCCCTTATCGGCGCGCGGTTACTCTCGAGCCGGACAATGTCGAAGCGCACAACAATCTTGGCGCCGTCTACGAGGATTTAAACCGACCGGACGATGCCGCGGCGAGCTATCTCGCCGCGCTTGCTGCCAAACCGGACTATGTCGGCGCCGCCCTCAATTTGGCCGCCCTGTACCGTAAGCATGGGCGGCCCGACGCCGCAGCCCCGCACTACCGCGCGGCGCTGAAGACCCACCCTGACAATGCCGAACTGCATTACGGTCTGGGCCAGGCGCTGACGGCGTTGGGGCAGCTCGACGAGGCCTTAAGCAGCCTGCGAAGGGCGGTCGAACTCAAGCCCGATTACACGATCGCGCATGAAAAGCTGGGGAACGCCCTCCGAGAGCAGGCACAATTCGAAGAAGCCTGCGAAAGCTATCGCGCGGCCCTGGCGATCGACCCGGATCATTTGGATGCGCGGGTCAATCTGGGGGTGACCTTGCAGGAGATGGAGCGTTTCGACGACGCCGCCGCACAGCACAGTAAGGCGCTCTCCATCGCGCCGGATTTTCCCAGCGCGCGGCACAATCTGGCGCACTGCCACTGGAAGCGCGGTCACTTCGACGAGGCGCTGGAGATTTTCGACAGCCTGGACACGCCGACAGCCGATGCACGGGCGCTCGAATGCCTGTTCGCCATGAAGGACTTCGACCGCTTTTACGAACGGCAGAAAACGGAGTCGGAAACGTGGCGCGGCAATCTGCGCACCGCCGCCATCAATGCCTTCGCGGCGCAGCAATTGGCGCAGGACGATCCGCACCCCTATTGCAGACATCCGCTCGATTTTGTCCGCGCCTATAACGCGCTGGAGGCCGTGCCGGACGCGGCAGGCTATCTAGGTCAGCTCACAAACCTGCTGGAACAGCAGACTGCCGTCTGGGAACCGTTCGGTAAATCGACGGTGGCTGGGTTCCAAACACCGGCCGTGCTGTTTGACGACCCAACGGGGCCGCTTGAAACGTTACGGGGCCTGATCGAGGACCACATCGCGCGGTATCGCGCGGAACGGTTCGATGAAGAATGCGACTTCATCGACCGTTTCCCGGCCCGCTATACGCTGAACGCCTGGTACGGTAAGCTGGTGAAAGGCGGCCACCGGCTGTCGCACATCCATCCGAGCGGCTGGTTGAGCGGCGTCTTCTACATCCAGTGCCCGCAAGGCGCCGACCCGGACGAGGGCGCGATCGAGTTTTCGCTGCATGGCTATGGTTACCCGGTGCTCGATGAGAACCATCCACGCCATCGGCACCGCCCGAAGAACGGCGATCTGGTGCTGTTCCCATCTTCGCTGTTCCACGGCACCGTCCCGATCGAGATGGAGGAAGAGCGGCTGATCGTCGCCTTCGATCTGGTGCCCTTGGCCGGCTGACCGCCGGTCAGTCCGGGTTGAGCTGGCAGTGCGGCCGGGTGAACAGCCGGTCGAGATAGGCGCTCAAATGCGGCATCCCCTCGAGATTGCCGGTCCGGCGCCCCCAATTGACCGTCCAGCCCACGATTATATCGGTCACGGTGAAACGGCCCTCGATCAGATAGTCATTGTCTGCCAACGCGTCGTTCAGTACTGCGGCCGAGCGGCGGAACATCATGTCGTTCTGTTCGAATCCGGCGGTGATCCGCTCCTCTGGCGGAAGGACGTAGCTGTTGACCCCGGTGTTCCAGAGCCAGGCCTCCATCTCGGTCAAGGTGAAGGCAACCCATTGATCGTGCTGCGCGCGCGCCCAACTGCCCGGCCTTGCGACCAGCCCAGCATCCGGCGCCTGGTCGGCCAGATAGGTGCAGATCGCCGCCGACTCGAACAGCGGCTGCCCATCGATAACCGCCGCCGGCAGTTTGGCCAAGGGATGCACCGCGCGTAGCCTGTCGCTGCCGATCAGATCCCGGCCGCCGATGGCCTCGTAGGCAATGCCGCATTCCAATGCGGTCCAACGGACCCGGGCGGAGCGGT
>JAPPPC010000476.1 GCA_028817685.1 Rhodospirillaceae bacterium | reverse complement strand
CCAGCCGACCGCGGCGGTGGGTATCGACAAGGTCCGGGTGCCGGTCGCCAACCGCATCGGCGAAGAAGGCGACGGTTTCAAGATCGCGATGATGGGGCTCGATGGCGGCCGGTTGAATGTGGCGGCTTGTTCGATTGGCGGTGCGCGGGCCTGCATGGAAGCGGCGCGCGACCACATGATGCAACGCCGCCAGTTCGGCCGTCCGATTGCCGACTTCCAGGCGCTGCAGTTCAAATTGGCCGACATGGCCACCGAGTTGGAAGCGGCGCGGTTGATGGTCCGTCGCGCGGCCGGCGCGCTCGATAGCGGTCATGCCGAAGCGACGCAATATTGCGCCATGGCAAAACGTTTCGCGACGGATACAGGGTTTCAGGTCTGCAACGAAGCGCTCCAGATTCATGGCGGTTACGGCTATATCAAGGAGTATCCGATCCAGCGTTATATGCGCGATGTTCGGGTTCACCAGATATTGGAAGGCACGAACGAGATCATGCGCGTGATTATCGCGCGGAGGCTGCTGCGCGAATGACCGAAGACGTTTTGTTCACCGTCGAGAGCGGTGTCGCCGAGATCACGTTGAACCGGCCGGCGGCGTTGAACGCGTTGACGCTGGAGATGGCGCAAGTGCTTTACGAACGCCTGACCGGGTGGGCCGCCGACGATACGGTCCGCGCCGTTGTCATACGCGGGGCGGGTGACCGGGCCTTCTGCGCCGGCGGCGATATACGGGCGCTGTACGACGCAAAACAGGCGGGAGGTCCTTTGACCCGGGACTTCTTTCGCACGGAATACCGCCTCAACCATTTGGTATTCCATTATCCGAAACCGTACATCGCGTTGGTCGACGGAATTGCGATGGGGGGCGGTGTCGGGCTTTCCGTGCATGCCGGCACCCGTGTCGCCACCGAAGCGACGATGTTCGCGATGCCTGAAACGGGGATCGGTTTGTTTCCCGATGTCGGCGGATCGTACTTTCTGCCGCGCTGCCCGGGTGCGATCGGGATGTATCTGGCGCTGACCGGCGCGCGCCTGCGAGCCGCCGATTGCATTTACGCCGGGATCGCCGACCATTATGTCGAGACAACAGCGCACGACGCGTTGATAGCGCGGCTGCGCGAAGGTGTCGCCCTCGACACAGTTGTGGCTGATCTGGCGAGCGATGCCGGTCCCGCGCCCTTGTCAGAGTTGCGTGACGCAATCGACCGCACCTTCTCGGGAGACACCGTCGATGCCGTATTGGCCGCGCTCGATGCAGAAGGTGGCGAGTGGGCGGAGAAGACACTGAAGACGATGGCCGGAAAGTCGCCGACCAGCCAGAAGGTTGCTTGCCGTCAGCTGCAGGAAGGAGCGGCGAAGGATTTCGATGCCTGCATGGTCATGGAGTACCGGCTCAGCCAGCACACCATGGCTGCGCACGACTTCTTCGAGGGTGTGCGCGCCCTGATCGTAGACAAGGACAACACACCGGCGTGGCAGCCGGGCAGTTTGGATGGCGTGGACGATGCGGCGGTTGACAGTTTTTTCGCACCGCTGGACGAAGCTGATTTGACGTTTTAGGCCCGCGACGGGCGACAACAATAATCATAGGGAGAGTGAGACAATGACCGATATCGGATTCATCGGATTGGGCAATATGGGCGGCCCCATGCTGGTCAACCTGGTCAAGGCCGGTCACAAGGTGAAGGCTTTCGACCTTTCCGCCGATGCGATGGCCCGCGCGGCCGAAGCCGGCGCGCAGACGACCAACGATGCCGCGTCGGCCTGCCGCGGGGTCGATGTGGTTGTCACGATGCTGCCCGAAGGCAAGCATGTACTGACGGTCTACACGGAGTCGATCCTCGACAATGCCGACGAAGGCGCGTTGCTGATCGACTGCTCCACAATCGACGTGGCGACATCGCGTGCCGTTGCCGCGCTGGCGGCGGAACGTGGCTTCGAATTGCTCGACGCGCCGGTGTCCGGCGGCACCGGCGGGGCCGAGGCGGGGACGTTGACTTTCATGGTCGGCGGGTCGGCCGAGGGGTTTGCGCGCGGTAAACCAATTCTCGACATCATGGGACAGAACATCGTCCACACCGGGGGCAGCGGCAACGGGCAGGTTGCGAAGATCTGCAACAACATGATCCTGGGCGCGACGATGATCGCGGTGAGCGAGAGCTTCGTGATGGCCGACAAGCTGGGGCTCGACGCGCAGACGCTTTACGACATCTGTTCCACCTCATCGTCCTCATGCTGGGCCTTGAACACCTATTGCCCGGTCGCCGGACCCGCTCCGACTTCGCCGGCCAACCGGGACTACGAACCGGGATTCACCGCGGCCATGATGCTGAAGGATTTGCGGTTGGCGCAGGGAGCCGCGCAGGACGCCGACACCTCGACGCCGATGGGTGCCGCGGCCGAAGCGATGTTTGCGTTATTCTGTAACTCAAACGACGATTCTCGCGATTTTTCCGCAATCATTAATATGATTAGGGGAAATTAGAAGAATATCTTGCAAAAAATATAAAAGTATGTAACATGTCGTAAAATTTGGCTCGAATATCTAACTCGGCGGAGATGACGACATGGCCGTGAAGACCGATTACCTGCAATCGATCCATCTGATCGAACGTCTACACCGACAGTTTTTAGAAGTCGTTAAAAACGAGCTCGATCGGCATGGAATGCAGGACATAAACAACATTCAGGCCGTTATTCTTTACAATATCGGCGAGGATGAGCTGACGGTCGGCGAATTGACCAACCGTGGCTACTATCTGGGCTCGAACGTCTCCTACAACGTGCGGAAAATGGTCGAAAACGGCTATTTGATCCAGGAGCGTTCGGCCCACGATCGGCGTTCGATCCGCGTGCGACTGGCGGACAAGGGCCTGGAATTGCGCAACATCGTCGACACGATGTTCGACCGCCAGTCCGAGCGGCTGGGCTCGGATACGGTGCCGGTTGAGGAACTCAGCCACGCGAACACGATCCTGCTGCGGTTGGAGCGGTTCTGGAGCGGCGGCATGGGCTTCGGCGCGGGGCCGATCTAGCCGTTTGCGCGCCCTCGTCCTGCAACATATCGCCGTCGAGCATCCGGGCATCTTCCGCGACTTCATGGCCGCGGATGGGGTCGCCTGGGATACGGTCGAACTGGATGAGGGGGAGGCCATCCCGGCGCTGGATGGCTATGACATCCTGATCGCCATGGGCGGTCCGATGGATGTTTGGGAGGAAGCGGCGCATCCCTGGCTGGTTGCGGAAAAGCGCGCGATTCGGGAATGGGTGGCGGAGGACCGGCCGTTTCTTGGGTTTTGCCTCGGGCATCAGCTGCTGGCCGATGCGCTGGGCGGGACGGTCGGGCCCGCCGCGGCGTCGGAAGTCGGGATCATGGATGTTGGCCTGGAGGCCGCCGGACGCGGCGATCCGCTCTTCGCCGGTTTGCCGGAAACCCTCACCTGCATGCAATGGCATTCGGCCGCTGTGACCGCGTTACCGACGGGCGCCACGCTGCTAGCCGGTAGCCCGGTTTGTCCGGTGCAGGCCTTTCGCGTCGGCCGGGCCGCCTACGGGTTGCAGTTCCACATAGAGGTCACGGATCTGACCGCGTCCGAGTGGGGCTGCGTACCGGCCTATGCCGCGTCGCTTGAAACCGTGATGGGCGCGGGGGCGTTGGGACGGCTCGACGCGGAGATGACCGCGGCGCTGCCCGGGCTGAACCGCACGGCCCGGATCCTTTACGACAATTTCATGGGCTTGGTCCGGAATGGCTAGCGGCGGCGGAACCGCGGCAAGGGAAGGATTATCGCCAGCGCGATCGTCATGCAGATCAGGGCGGCCAGATCCGGCCATCCCAATCGTTCATCCAGAAAGATCGTGCTAAGCGAAAGCCCGATAAGCGGGACCGGCAGAACACTCAGCGCGGCAATGCCGGCGGGGACCATCTGTATGACCCGGAACCACAACCAGTATCCAACGACCGTCGCGACCAGGACGACATAGGTCATGCCCAACGCGCCTTTCAGCGTGAAGTCCGCGTACGGGTCTTCGTCGAGGATGAAGGCCAGCGCGGCCAGCGGCACCCCGCCGAACAGAAGTTGCCAGGCCGCGACGGTGAACAGAGGCGTGTTCCAGGGCGTTCGCTTCTGTATGACGGTTCCCAGGCCCCAACTGGCCGCCGCGGCCAGGATCGCCAACACGCCGAAGGGGGCGGCGTCGAGACGGCCGAGATCGTCCCCGGCCAGGACGAGCACGGCCAGCAAACCGAAACCGAGGCTGACGGCGCGCCGGCGCGTCAGGGGTTCCTGCAGCAGCCAGGTGCCGGCCAAAGCCGACCATAACGGCATCGTATAGGCCAGAACCGCGGCGCGGCCGGCCGGCAATAGCGTCAGTGCCAGCGCAGTGAAATAAAGCCATGCCGTTATCGTGAAGAATCCGCACAGCATCGTTGCGCCGACGTCGCGCCGGTGCAGGGTCAAACGGTTTCCCGACCAAAAGGCGACAAGCAGCATGCAGACGCCGCCGCCCCAGGCCGTGATCATCCGGAACGTATAGATGGGCAATTCCCCGACGATGGTCTTCATGATCGGCCAGGAGCCGCCCCAGGCGAACACGAGACCCAAAAGTGCCGCGCCGATGGCAACACGGCTGACCTGTTCGGGCGGGGCGGCGTATTTCACGATGGATGCAGCACTTTCTTGCCTGACACGCGTGCGGAGGCTAGCTGCCGCTTTCCGATTTTCGGCACCAGAACATATACATGCCGTCGAAGGTGCGCGGATGATGCTGTTCGAACTGCCACCAATGATCAAGCGAACCGGGTTTGACGTCGTCGGGGAACATGTCGCGATACAATCGATGCATGTCGGGCGGCAGGATAAAGCCGCGAAATTCGAGGCTGTTGTCCGCAAGAAAATCGCGAATATCGGGAAGCGCACAGCGCTGTTCCTGCACGTGAAGGGCGAGGTCGCGGAAATCGTTCGTCGCGAAAAAGTCGATCGATGCGGTCAGCTCGGACCCGGCCGCGCCCTTTGGCCGTTGCATCAGCCGGTGCCGGAAGGTGCGCAGCGCATCGTCGGAAGCGTCGCTGCCCGGCCACTCGGGATCGTCGCTCAGCGCGGCGATCGTCTTGCGTGATACGTCGCTGTAGAGTCCGATCTGCAAGAGCCCGCCCGGCTTCAACCTGTCGAGCAGAATGCGCCAGGCGGCGTAAGGATCCGCCATGTGATGCAGGACTCCAGCGCATTCGATAACATCGTACGTCTCTTCGGTCTCTCCAAGCCGCAGAATATCCGCGGTCGCGAAGCGAATATTCTCGACGCCAAGCCGCTGCGCCATGCGGGCACCATATGCGAGGCTCGGCGTGCTCAGGTCGATGGCATGCGCCTGCGCTTGCGCACCATAGGCGATGGCGGCATGCACCGCCTGCCGACAGGTCCCGGCGCCGGCAATCAAAACGTCGCAAGGTGTTTCCAAGCGCTCGGTTTCCGCGTCGCTGAAGTAATCGGCCAAAAATCGGCGCGCCGAGCCGGGTTGCGGTACCTGCAGGCTGAGCCAACGCGGGTAGGGTGCCGTGCGATACTGATCGGCGACGCGCTGCGAGACGCCATCGGTCACCGGCGTCAATGCGGGAAGGGTGGCGGCTGTCTCCGCTTCCTCCCTATCGGCCTCCATGGCCAACGCAATAACCGGCCGCAGAGCGCGCGGCAGAATTCGTTCGGTGCCCCGCGCTGCGAGAGCCGGATCGATGAGGCTGGTTAGCGGCTTATACAGCGCCGCCAGCATGAAAGCGCCGGCCGATGCGGCCTTACCTTCGAAGAGAGCTTCCGGGTTGACCGGCAAGGCGGCAAGCCGGTCCTTCTCAGCTTCAGTCGCGTGAAACACGTAGCTGTTATTGGCGCATTGTTGAATCAGGACGCAGGCGAATTCGTAGACCGGCCGGTCCTGCATTCGCTCCGGTGCTTCGAGAAGGGCTTGCCGCAACGCGGTGAGCAGGAATTCGACTTCGACATCCGTGTTGATGCCGCCGGTCAATGCGGCGCGGAACAGCCTGTCTTGCAGAAGTTTCCGGCCTTTTCCGCCGAGCACGGTGCGGGCGGCTGCCGGCCAGCCCTCCGTGCGACCTACCGCGACAGCATCTGACAAAGGGGACGCGTGCTTCAGCGTGGCGATCGCCGCCGTGCAGAGCGCTTGTTTGTCCACATCGACGAACTGCAATGCCGCGCGCAGGCCGCGCGTTGAAACGTCGATGTCTTCGTTGATCTCGTAGCGCTGCAGAAGAGAGGCCAATAACCAGGCGGCGTCGCGCAACCCGGGCTTCAGTTCCAATGCTTTGGCACATTGTTCGACCGCCTCCGCGGGATCGTCGGCGGTCAGCGAAGCGCGCGCCAGGTCCAGTCGCGCTGTTCCTGATTTAGGCCGTCGCTTCACCGCTTCGCGGCACGCGATGAGGTCCTGGGACGGTACATCCGCCGCGATATGATGGGCCACGAGCAACGGGACGGTCTCCTGGTGCGGCGATAACGAACGGGTTCAGAAATGCTCCCGCAAGCCTAGTTATGCGGCGGAACCGGCGCAACAAAACGGCCGCAAGGTTTTGGTGTATGCGGGGCGGCATGGAATATGGCCTTGGCCAACTTTAGCGGCGTTCGCCAGATATATATCTTTAGTTTTGCCGTCAGGCACTCTTGCGTGTTTGGGCCGAACGCAGGCCCGGCAGGTGCTCTGTCAGATACCGGCCGGTATGGCTCTCAGAAACCCGGGCGACTGTTTCGGGCGTACCCTCTGCGACGATTCGGCCGCCACCACCGCCGCCTTCCGGCCCAAGATCGATAATGTGATCGGCCGTCTTGATCACTTCCAGATTGTGCTCGATGACAATGACCGTGTTGCCCTGATCGACCAGCGCCTGCAGAACGTCGAGCAGTCTCCGGACATCCTCGAAATGCAGGCCGGTGGTCGGTTCGTCCAGAATGTAGAGCGTACGGCCCGTCGCCCGTCGCGACAGCTCTTTCGCAAGTTTGACCCGCTGCGCCTCGCCGCCGGACAGGGTTGTGGCTTGCTGTCCGACATGGATGTAACCAAGCCCGACCCGTTGCAAGGTCACCATCTTGTCACGGATCGCCGGAACCGCCTTGAAGGTTTCCGCCGCCTCGTCGACCGTCATGGACAGCACGTCGGCGATGGAATGGTCCTTGAACGTGATTTCCAGGGTCTCTCGGTTATAGCGTTGCCCTTTGCAGGTATCGCACTGGACGTAAATGTCCGGCAGGAAATGCATCTCGATCTTGATGACACCGTCGCCCTGGCAGGCCTCGCAGCGTCCGCCTTTGACGTTGAAGGAGAATCGGCCCGGCGCGTAGCCGCGGGCGCGGGCCTCTGGCAGGTTCGCGAACCATTCGCGGATTGGCGTGAACGCGCCGGTATAGGTCGCCGGGTTCGAGCGCGGCGTCCGGCCGATGGGCTGTTGATTGATGTCGATGACCTTGTCCAGCAGTTCGATGCCGTCGATCCCGCCGTGCTCGCCGGGCAGACGCCGTGCGCCGTTCAGCTGACGGGCTAAGGCCCGGTACAGTGTATCGATGACAAGGGTCGATTTGCCGCTGCCGGACACGCCGGTCACACAGGTGAACACGCCCAGCGGAAACGCCGCGGTGACATCGTCGAGATTGTTTTCGACGGCGCCTTTTATTTTGAGCTCATAGCCCTTGTCCGCCTTACGACGTTGCTTGGGAATCTCGATCTGGCGCATACCGGTCAGATACTGCCCGGTCAGACTGTCGGGGCAACGCAGAACATCGTCCGGCAGGCCCGCGGCCACGACATGGCCGCCATGGATGCCGGCACCCGGTCCCATATCGATCAAGTAATCCGCTTCGCGGATGGCTTCCTCGTCATGCTCGACGACGACAACGGTGTTGCCGAGATCGCGCAAGCGCTTGAGGGTTGCCAGCAGCCGATCATTATCGCGTTGGTGCAGGCCGATGGAAGGTTCGTCCAGCACGTAAAGCACGCCAGTAAGGCCGGACCCGATCTGCGAAGCGAGCCTGATCCGCTGGCTTTCACCGCCGGACAAAGTTGCCGATGAGCGGCCCAAGGTCAGATAGGACAAGCCGACATCGACCAGGAAGCCGAGCCGTTCCTTGATCTCCTTCAGGATACGGGCGCCGATCTCCTGTTGTTTTTCGGTTAGGCGGTCTTCAATGTCGGCGAACCAGGTATGTGCGTCTAAAACGGACTTCTCCGCGATCTCACCGATATGCGAGCCGTCGATCTTCACGGCGAGGGCTTCCGGCTTAAGCCGTGCGCCGTCGCAGGTGTCGCAGGTTTTGACAGTCTGGTACTTGCTCAACTCCTCGCGCATCCAGGCGCTGTCGGTTTCGCGCCAGCGCCGCTCCATATTCGGGACGACGCCTTCGAACGGTTTCTTCGTCTCGTAGGTCCGAAGTCCATCGTCGTAGGCCATGCGAACGGTCTTCTTGCCGGTACCGAACAGGATGGCATCCTGGGCTGACGCCGGTAACGCTTCGAATGGTGTGCTCAGCTTGACCTTGAAATGCTTCGCGAGGCTTTCCAGCGTCTGCTTGTAGTAGGGCGAAGAAGATTTCGCCCAAGGCGCGATCGCATCGCTCAATTTCTTGCTCGGATCGGGCACGACGAGCGCGGCGTCGATATGCATGGTCGTGCCAAGGCCGTCGCAGGTCGGGCACGCGCCGAAAGGGTTGTTGAACGAGAACAGGCGCGGTTCGATTTCGTCGATCGTGAAGCCCGATACCGGGCAGGCGAACCGAGCCGAGAAAGTCGTCCGGTCGCCGCTTTCCGCATCCTCCGCGAACACGAGGCCGTCGGCTAGGGCCAGGGCGGTCTCCAGCGAATCGGCGAGACGGGTTTGCAAACCCTCTCGGACAACGACACGGTCGACCACGACGTCGATATCGTGTTTGAAGTTCTTGTCCAGTTTCGGCGCGTCTTCGATCAGATACAGTTCGCCGTCAATTTTGACTCGCTGGAATCCGCGCTTCTGCAAGTCGGCCAGTTCCTTGCGATATTCCCCTTTGCGCCCACGGACGATCGGCGCCAGCAAATAGAGACGCGCGCCTTCGGGCATTGCCATGGTGATATCGACCATCTGGCTGACGCTCTGGCTTTCGATCGGCAGCCCCGTCGCCGGTGAGATGGGGATGCCAATTCTTGCGAAGAGCAGCCGCATATAGTCATAGATTTCCGTCACCGTGCCCACGGTCGAGCGCGGGTTTCGGCTCGTGGTCTTCTGCTCGATCGAGATTGCCGGGGAAAGGCCTTCGATAAGGTCCACGTCCGGCTTCTGCATGAGCTCGAGAAACTGCCGTGCGTAAGCGGATAAGCTTTCCACATATCGGCGCTGACCATCGGCATAGATCGTGTCGAAGGCGAGGGAGGATTTCCCTGACCCGGACAGACCGGTAATCACGGTCAGCTTGTCGCGCGGCAAATCCACGTCGACGTTCTGAAGGTTGTGCTCGCGCGCGCCACGCACGCGTATCGTCGTCAGCATTTTGCGTTCAACATGTCCTGGACGGAGTATTTCGGGTCGGCGGACTTCTTTCCGCAACGTTAGTCATAATAATAGTTGTCCGGCATAGGGGAATCGACTCTTAATCGTCCGGCTCGCGCTTGTCTCGCATCTCTCCTGACATTGGCTTGGTCGCTAGAGTCTTCTGGGCATTCGATGGCTGCGCGCTTAGACTGAGGGCTGCGCCAAAGGGCGCAGATTATGGTTCTACTGTGAAAGATTCGAAAAATGGCGGGTAGCGTTAACAAGGTTATTCTGGTCGGCAATCTGGGGCGGGATCCAGAAATCCGTACCACGCAGAACGGCATGAAGGTGGCGAACCTCCGCGTGGCGACGAGCGAGCGCTGGAAAGACCGAAATTCCGGTGAAATGCAGGAGCGCACCGAGTGGCACAGCGTTGCAATTTTCAACGAACACCTCGTTGGTGTTGCCGAGCGGTTCTTGCATAAGGGATCGAAGGTCTATCTGGAAGGGCAACTCCAGACACGGAAATGGACGGATCAGCAAGGCCAAGACCGCTACACAACCGAAGTGGTCATGAATCGGTTCCGGGGAGAGCTTCAAATGCTCGACAGCCGCGGTGATAGCGGCGGCGGCGGTGGTGGCGGTTCGTACGGCGGCGGGTCGAGTGGCGGATCGTTCGGCGGTGGTGGCAATGACGGCGGATTCGGCGGCGGTGGCTCCGGCGACGACCTGGACGACGAAATACCGTTTTAGGGCCGAAATATCACCTAACGCTAATAGTGCAATTCATGAGGTGGTCCCGGAAAATCGGACAGTTGATTAAGGTGTATTCCACCGGCAACG
>JAPPPC010000308.1 GCA_028817685.1 Rhodospirillaceae bacterium | reverse complement strand
GTGGAGATCTGGCCCTCGAACCGGAGAATAGCGGCCGATACCAGGGTCTTACCCGCCAGATGGCAGGCATCGTTCACCAGAAACCGGGTATCGAAATTGTCGCTGCCATCGGCGATCAGGTCGTATCCCCCGATCAGCGCATCCACATTTTCCGCCGTCAGCCGCTCGCGATGGGCGATGAAATCGACATCGGGATTTATGCCTGCTACCGATTGCGCCGCACTGTCGACCTTGGCTGTGCCAATGCGGTCGGTGGAATGGATGACCTGGCGCTGCAGATTGGACAGATCCACGTCGTCATCGTCCACCACGCCCAGGGTGCCCACGCCAGCCGCGGCAAGATACATCAGCAACGGCGCGCCCAGACCGCCCGCGCCCACGACCAGAACCCGGGATTCCAGCAGTTTTGTCTGCCCTTCGCCGCCGACTTCGGGCAGGACGATGTGGCGCGCGTAGCGTTGTATCTGGTCTTCGCTGAAATCCATGGCCGTTGCCGGCTCCCTTCCGGATCAGACCCCGGTAGATCCGAAGCCGCCTGTCCCCCGCGCGGTATCAGACAAGTCATCGACTTCGGTCATCGATGCCTGCGTTACCGGGGCAATCACCATCTGGGCAATCCGCATACCGCGGTCGATTTCGAACGGTTCGTCGCCAAGATTAATCAGGATTACTTTTACTTCGCCGCGATAATCCGCATCCACCGTTCCGGGCGTGTTCAATACGGTCACGCCGTTCCGAGCCGCCAGCCCCGATCGCGGGCGCACCTGCGCTTCGTAGCCCTCCGGCAAAGCGATGGCGAGACCGGTGGGGATCATCGCGCGTTCTCCGGGGTTCAGGGTCAGCGACTCTTCAACAGCCGCAGCCAGGTCCATGCCTGCGGACAGCGCGGTTTCATATTCCGGCAGCGGCAAATCGGCATTGTGCGGCAGCCGTTTTACCGCGATTTCGACCCTGGTCATTCCGCGGCCTCCGGCAGATCGGCGAAATGGGCGGCAATGCGTCCGGCCAGCCGGGCAGCGACGTCCGATTTGGCCATCGCGGGCCAGTCATCGGCGCCTTCCGCCGTAATCAGGTGAACCGTGTTGCGGTCTCCCCCGAACGTACCCGTCGCGGGGGACACGTCGTTGGCGACGATCCAGTCGCACCCCTTGCGTTCCCGCTTGGCCGTGGCGTTGGCCACAACATCGTCGGTTTCGGCGGCAAAGCCGATCACCAGCGCCGGGCGCTGGTTCTCTGCGGCCGCCAGGCTACGCAGTATGTCGGGGTTTTCCACCATATCCAGGCTCGGCGGGGCGCCGCCTTCGGTCTTTTTGATTTTGCCTGCCGGTGTTTCCGCAGGGCGCCAGTCGGCGACGGCGGCGGCGCAGACGGCAATGTCGGCCGGCAGCGCTGTTAGGGCCGCGTCATGCATATCGCGTGCGGATTCGATACGGACGATTTTTACCCCGGCCGGATCGGCTTCCACGGTCGGTCCCGTTACCAGAACCGTTTCCGCGCCCAAGCCCGCCAGGGCGGCGGCAATGGCGTGTCCCTGCTTGCCCGACGACCGGTTGGCGATATAGCGCACCGGGTCGATGGCTTCGTGGGTGGGGCCACTGGTGACAATGGCGCGGCGGCCGGCAAGCGGTGCGGCAGCGCTGAAATAGCGTTCTATTTCCGCGACGATTTGCAGCGGTTCGATCATGCGGCCTTCGCCGAATTCGCCGCAGGCCATGTCGCCTTCGGTCGGCCCGGCAAACAGCACGCCGCGCGATTTCAGCGTGGAGACGTTGTCGCGGGTGGCGGCGTGTTCCCACATGCGCACGTTCATCGCCGGCGCGACCATCACGTCCTTGTCGGTGGCCAGCAGCACCGTGGTGGCAAGATCGTCGCCGATGCCCTGGGCCATCTTCGCCAGTATGTTGGTGGTCGCCGGGGCGACAAGAACCAGATCGGCATCCCGCGACAGCTGGATATGTCCCATTTCGGCTTCATCGGTCAGGGAAAACAGATCGCCATAGATCTTGTTTTCACTGAGTGCCGAAATCGACAGCGGGGTGACGAATTGGGTCGCCGACTCGGTCAGCACGCAGCGCACTGTTGCGCCGCGTTCGCGCAGGCGGCGGATTAGATCGAGACTCTTGTAGGCGGCGATCCCGCCGGAGATGATCAGCAATATGCGTTTGCCGGGGAGCATTCAGCGCCTCCACCATGGCCGAAACCGGTGCAACCTAATGATTCTAAAGTATTTCTGCAACAAATAGAGGTCAATCTGCCAGTGCGATGATAACCACAGCAACCGCTGCAGCGGCGGCCCATATTTTCCAACCGCCGCCACCGCGGGCACCGGAAAGTGTTTGCAGCGATGCCGGGTTCACCCGCACGCCGTCTCGTGCGGCGGCACTGACCGTGGTTTCCATGTCGGCGATCAGGGCGGGCAGGCGTTCCAGCC
>JAPPPC010000230.1 GCA_028817685.1 Rhodospirillaceae bacterium | reverse complement strand
ATGCAGCGTCGTGCACGGCAGCGGCGCTTTCCACATCGATTGTCGAGGAATCGATGAACAGAGTGCCTGGATCAGCGGCTGCGACGATACCATCGTTCAGAAAGACCTCACGCACATTGCCGCCGACCGGCAACATGGTGACGACGATGTCGACTTCCTTTGCCGCGTCCTGAACCGAAGCGGCGCGTTCTGCACCGGACTGGACAACGAAGTTGACCGCTTCTTCTGAAAGATCGAAGACCTTGAGGCTGTGCCCCGCGGTAATCAAATTGCGCGCCATGGGGCCACCCATATTGCCGACCCCGATGAATCCGATTTTTGCCATGAGTCCCTGCCTCTTAATTGCTGTTGTTTTGCATATCGCAGTGTAGCAGCGGCGCTGCTCCGGTTCGATCTAAACCGGCCGGTCGCCGGCCAACTGCACCCGGCGCATGTCGCGCCGGTGACCGTGATAATCGTTTACCGCGATGTGCTTCAGGCAACGATTGTCCCAAAAAGCGACGGAGCCGGGCGCCCAAGAGAAGCGGCAGGTGAATTCCGGCCGCGTCGCGTGGTCGAACAGATAACGCAGCAGCGGCGCGCTTTCGGCCTGCGTCATGCCTTCAAAGCAATGCGCTGAAGCGATGTTGACGTAGAGCGCCTTGCGGCCGGTTTCCGGGTGCGTGCGGACCACCGGGTGCGCGTTGACCGTGGGCCGCCAATCCGCATCGTCCCGGGTCTGGGTCGAGCGGCCTTTATTGGCGTTCGGGCCGGCGACCCGGCTGTCGTCATGAATGGCCTTCAAACCGTCCAGGGTCGCCTTCAGCCCGTCCGATAGCGTTTCGTAGGCGAGATATTGATTGGCGAAAAGCGTATCGCCGCCCTTCGGCGGGGTCTCCAACGCGTGCAGGATAGCGGCCATCGGCGGACATGCCACATGGCCTGTATCCGTATGCCACTCTGCCCCGACAACCCGTGTCGCGTCCGGTTCCTTCACGACATGAATAACTTCCGGGTGCGGCCCCTTCTTGGCCAGGTTCGGATGCAAGTAGAGATCGCCGAAATAGCGTCCGAAAGTCATCAGCCGTTCATCGCTTAGATGCTGGTCACGGAAGAAAATAACAAGATGATCGAGCCAGGCTTGGCGAATTTCCGCGATGACGTCGGCATCCAGGTCGCAGGAAATGTCGACGCCTTTGATGAGGACGCCGACGGACCCGCTGAGCGGCTCGACGGTGAAATGACGGTAGTCGGATTTCATGCGCTGGCGCTCAATTCGGATCGGAAACGATGGCTTCGGTGGTAGAGAAATAGAGATCGAGCCGGGTGAAGTGGCCGTCCTCGACTTGGAACAGTTTCACGTTGCTGAGTTCGGTCTCTTTGCCCGCATTATCTACCAGGCGCACATCGAAGCTGGCCGCGACCCGTTGTGCCGCTTCATCGACAGTCCATTCGAAATTGCCGTGCCACATGGTTTCGTAACGCGCCATGGCGTTGGCGAAGGCATCGCGAATTTCGCCGTCGCGGCCTTTCAGTACCTTACCGGCTGGATAGATATGCCAAACGCAATCAGAGGCCAGGCAGGCCAGCGTATCGTCGAGCCGGCCCTGGTCCATCACGTTGAAATATCGCTTTTCGACCAGTTCGATGAGTTGATTTCGGTTCAGCATCGGAAATCTCCAATGGGGCGCGGCGCTCAAGGTAAAATTAGAATAGCGCATGCGGTGTTCCGCACACCATCTGGGGAGAACTTTGAAATCCACTTGATCACAGCCTGCCCGTAGGTATCTATCCTCCATGTCAAATTTCCTAATCTCTCTGCGCAGACGATGGCGCGGGCTTACGGTAACCGTGGTCAGCGTTGCCGTTGTTTTGGCGCTTGTAGTCTTTGTCTTGCCAACGCACTTGGCGCGTTGGGTATTGGATTCGAAGCTGGACGAGCTTGGCCTGCAGGGTCGTGGGACCGAAACCGTCGATATCGATCTTTGGAACAGTGAAATTCGCTTCGGTCCACTAACGATCGGGGCTCCGGGCGCAGAACCTGCCCGCCTGGAACGGTTCGGCCTCAAATATTCCCTATCACGCCTGTTCAGCCGCCGAGGACTCGGCAAGGAAACGGTCGTCGAAGGTCTGATATTGGACGTCGCCCGCGATGCGGAAGGCCGCATAACGGTCAATGGCATCGATATCTTCGAGCTCATGCCGCAATCCAACTCAGAGCCGCCAGAAAAAGAAACCGATGGCGCGTGGGGTGTCGGCCTACGGCAATTCGTGTTGCGCGATAGCCGCGTCCGGTTCCATCGTCACGATGGCGGCGAACTGGCGATGGAAATCGGCCGGCTCGCCTTGGACGGGTTCCAGACCTGGACGCCGGAAGCGCCTGGCCGGTTCGATCTGCAGGCGATGGTGAACGGCATCGTGCTCGAACTCGACGGCACCGCGAAACCGTTCTCGGACCG
>JAPPPC010000021.1 GCA_028817685.1 Rhodospirillaceae bacterium | reverse complement strand
CAACTCCACCGCCGCACCCAGCCCCGGGGCCGCGGTGAGCGCCGCAAACCCGTCTGACCCACCACATTGCAGGCCGACCGTGATATGGCTGGCCGATACCGGCTCGCGTTCGCATTTGTTGGCCGCCACCAGCATCTCCTCGACGATGGCGATGCCCATCTCGATGGATTTCCGGGTGCCGCCGCTTTCCTGCATCACCATGGTTCGCAGCTGTGGGCCTTCGGTCAGATCTTGCGCACCGAACAGCCCGCCCACTTGGCAGCGCTCGCAGCCGAGACCGATAACGAGCGCGCCGGCAACATTGGGATGCCGGATATAGCCGGCGAGGGTGCGCTGCAACAGATCCATAGGCTCGCCGGTCATCTCCATTCCGCAGCCAAGCGCATGGGCAAATGCCGCGACGCCGTCGACATTGGGGAAATCGGCGAGGCGCTCTTTGGTGAAGTGGTTGGCGATCTCATGCACGACGGTCGCTGAGCAGTTGACCGTCGAGACGACGGCGATGAAGTTCCGGGTGCCGGCGCGTCCGTCCGCACGCTTATAGCCTTGGAATGTGGCGCGGTCGGCTTCCGGCAGCAGTTCCAGGGGCTTGAAGTCACGTGAATAGGCGTAGTCGCGGTCGAACTCGCCGAAGGAGATGTTGTGATTATGGACCATCGTCCCGGCTGCAACGAATTCCGACGCGAACCCGATCGTCGTGTTGTATTTCAGCACGGGCTCGCCTTCGGCGATGTCGCGGATGGCGATTTTGTAGCCGGCCGGCACGAGGTTCCGCGCGACGATGTTGTAGCCTTCCACGTTGGATCCTGTTTCGATGTCGGTACGCGCGACAACCACATTGTCGGCGCTGTGCAGGCGGATCGCCGGTCCGGTAACGCGTTTTTCGGTAAGGTCGAGCATTTCTAAACCTCTGATTTATAAACACTAACTATATCAGCGTGATGCCGTGCCGCAGCCGGTCCCAATCCCTCGCGTGGTCCGCGGCCCGTTCGACGTCTTCGCGCAGCATGAAGCCGTCGGCCTCCAGCTTCTCGGCGGCAGCGACGATCGCGTGCCGGTAGGCGTCGACATCACGGTATCGCTCCAGGATCGCGGGGCGCGGATCGCCCGTCGCGTCGCGCATGCTGGCGGTTTCCGGCAGCGGAATGGTGCTGCCTGTGAACTCGTGCGTCGCGCCCGCACCATGCCCGCGGGCCCGGATGTTCCAGCCGGTGTAGGTGGCAAGTGGCGCCTGTACCATCGGCGCGCGGATACCGGCGATATCGTTACCATCCGCATCGACGGCGGGCACCAGGATGGTGTAGCCGGGCGTATTCGCGATGCGGGGCGGTTGCTGGTTGAGAATGCCGTTGTCCGCCTCCGGTCCGAAATCGAACCGGTGCAGGGACGCCGGCTCGCGCGGCGTCGCGACCCCCGGGATGGCGGGAAATTGCTCACGCCACTGCTCGATGGGCACCAGCGTGCCGTCTGCACGGGTGGGTATGCGGCTATCCGGCGGCGGCGTGCCGTCGCTGGCCCAGCGGTCCATGGCGTCGAGCAGAGCACGGAAAAACATCGAGGTGCGGACCACATTCACAACGTTCTGGCAGACGCCGCGTGAAGGAGCGCCCAGGCGTGGGTTGGCGAAATGCTGGGAACTTGCCCAGAGATAGGCGCGCACATTTTCCGGCAGCGGCAAATCGTTGCCCTGTGTGTCCGTGTGCACAAGCGATCCGTGCCGCTGCCAGTATTCGGTTGCGGTCTGGGTATGGAAGATCAGCGGATCGGTCTCGGGCCGCTTGCAGATCGCGTCCGTTTCGTCGGTCAGGTGGTCGGTGGATTCCGCATAGGCAAAGGGAAACCGGTCGGCGATGTTGTCGCGTTCTTCATATTGCTGCCCGGCTTGCGAGATGACATTGGCGAAGCGGTGGTTCATCCACATAAGCCCGCCGCCGGCCACATGGCTCAACGCACCGTCGAAAACCCTGCGGCCGTCCGCATCGCCATTGAATCCGAGGTAGATGGAGTCCCGTATGCAGCGCCCGGTCTGTGAGCGGCCCCAGCAATAGGCTTTCTCGATCGCGCCGCCCAAAGGGTTCTCGTTCCCGGCGGCGTCCCTATCGCCATATTTCAGGAAGCTCACCAGGTCGCGCACCGCGACATGACCGAGCCCCAGCACCTGCGGGTCGCGGCCGGTATAGACGATTTCGTATATCCAGCCAGGCTCGAAACCGGCCGGCAGATACAGGTGGGTATCGGATGGCACGACCGCCAGCTCCGCGCCCTGGTTGTCGAGACCGACGCCGCCTTCGACGCGCGCAAAGGCCCATTCATCAGCAGGGATCGGCTCGCGCGGGTCAGCCGGATAGCGCCGCCGTGTCAGACTCGCGTCCTTCGTGTCGAGAGAGACGGTGGGGTGACTGCGGGTCGAAGCGCGGCTGCTCAGCGGCATGCAGGTCTGGCC
>JAPPPC010000445.1 GCA_028817685.1 Rhodospirillaceae bacterium | reverse complement strand
GAGATCGTCGCCCTGGTGGAGACCTGCGGGGAGCTGTTCATGGACTACCCGGAAAGCCCGCAGGCCCGGATGTTCGACCCCTACCGCGACACCTACGACAATCAGGACGACCGGTTCCACGTGCTGCGCATGGGCCAGAACATGCCCGACGCGCTCGCGCGGCTGATCATCGAGCGCCTCGAGCTCTCGACCCGGGACCGGGCCAGCGACATCCGCGTCAACCGCTACGACCCCGGCGACTACATCCAGCCGCGCCGTGACGAGCGCGGCAAGGGGATCTTCGTCCTGACCACCTCGGCCGTCGACGGCGTCACCATGGGCGCAACGCGCGGCGGTGTTGATCAACGATTTCCACGAACTGACCGGAACGGACGAGGCTTGAAGCCCTGAGCGTCGCGCCGACGGGCCGCACCATCAACCTTCGCTGTTGCTGACAAGCCGGCAGCCGCCGTCCTCGAAATGGAACGGCAGGTGAATGAATTCGTCGAGCGCCTGGCGGACTTGAGCCTGCCGTTCGTGGGGGACATAGAACAGCATGAATCCCGTGCCACCGGCGCCCAGGAGCTTGCCGCCAATGGCGCCGTGCCGTGTCGCCGTGGCGTAAACCTGGTCGACGGTGTCGTTGCTGACGCTGTGGCTTAGGGTGCGCTTGAGCTGCCAGGTTTCGTCGAGCAGGCGGCCGAAATCGTCGAGATCGGAACCGTTCTTCAGAACCGACGTGGATAATTCGACGTGCTCGTGGATCTGGCTGAGATCGCTGCGCCGAGCGCGCAGATTGGCGATGACTTCGCCGGCGATGTCCGAGGCGAACCGCTTACGGCCCAGAAAGAACAGCATCAAACGGTCGTTGAGCGCGGTTTTCCTTTGCTCGTCGATCTCCAATGGATCGATCTCGATCTGATCTCCTGGACCGAAGCGGATGTGGTTCATGCCGCCGACCGACACGGCCACCTGATCTTGTGAACCGACATGTTCCGCCAGGCGTTGTTGTTCGAGCTCGATGGCGTGCCGGTAGATGTTGGATTGCCCCAAATCCTCGCCCTTGAGCAGCGAAAGGCCATAGATCAGGCCCGCGGCGAACGCCGAACTCGACCCCATGCCGCTCCGCGCCGGAAGTTCGCCTTGATGGATGATCTCGATCCCCCGTGAATCGTCGTAACCCATCATCAAGAGCGCCTCGCGGACGGCCGGATGGCGGATGTCGGCGACGTTGGCGACATGCTCGATGCTGGCCCAGATGATCCGATGCTGAGGCGGGAAGAATTCGGGCAGCAACCTGCAGGTGATGTAGCAATATTTGTCGATGGTCGTCGACAGCACCTGGCCGCCTTCTTCGCGGTACCAGTCAGGGTAATCGGTGCCGCCGCCGAAAAAGGAAATTCGGTAGGGGGTCTTGGAGACGACCAGGCTCATGCGTTCATCTCCCGTCGTACCCGATCCCGTTGATAGGCCAGGAGATCGGAGAGCGTCTGTTCAAGCTTGATGGTCGGCGACCACCCGCTCGCCGCCGTGAAACGCGATACATCGGGCACCTGCAAGGTAACATCCGACGGCCGCAACAGATCGGGGTCGACGACGTGTTCGATCGGCAGGCTCGCCAATCCCTTCAAGATTTCCAAGACCTCTCCGATGGTCGCGGTGCGGTTGCCGCCGATATTGAAGACCGATCCCGGTTCGCATTTTTCCAGCAACAGCCAATAGGCGCGGACCGCGTCGCGGACGTCGGCGAAGGTCCGGACACTGTCCAGATTCCCGACCCGGATCGGCGGTTCCAGGACGCCGGCTTCGATCTGGGCGATCTGTTTCGCGAAGGCGCTTTCGGCGAATACGTCGCCGCGCCGTGGGCCCGTATGCGTGAACATTCGCGTGCGGAGAATCTTCAGCCCGTAGGAGAGCCCGTATTGATAGGCGATCATGTCCTCGCCGACCTTGGAGACCGCGTATGGGCTCGCCGGACGCAGCGGCGCCACTTCGGTGATCGGCAGATCGCTTTCCTGCACCTGCCCGTAGACTTCGGATGAGCTGCATACGTGGACGAGCGGGTCCAGGCGAGTGATCCGGATGGCTTCCAACAGATTGGTCGTGCCGATGAGATTCGTGCTCAGCGTGTCGGCGGGCGCGTCGAAGCTGGTGGTCACGTAGGACTGCGCCGCGAGATGGAAGATGCGGTCCGGCTCGATGGCATTCAACAGCCGAACCAACGAGCTTAAATCTCCGAGATCGCCGTGATGCAGGGCGATGCGGTTGCCCAGGTGGCGAATATTATCGGTCGGGCTTCGCCAGCGGATCAGGCCATGGACATCCACGTCCGGATGATCCGTCACGATGTAGTCGGCGAGGTGGCTGCCAACCATTCCCGTGATTCCGGTGATCAATACCTTCAATGCAGCCTCGTGAGTTCCCCCGGTACTGCGACCTGAAGTGCCGAGCCTATGCCCCAGAAGTTCTGGT
>JAPPPC010000017.1 GCA_028817685.1 Rhodospirillaceae bacterium | reverse complement strand
AAGGTCCAGCCGTTGCAGGGAAACATCGGCAGGGGCCAGAGATAGCGCGACTGCGCCGTCACTCCCATGGTCATCGCATTGCCGATCGCGTTCAGATAGGCGCCGCGATGATGGTAGAGAACGCCTTTCGGGTTGCCGGTCGTGCCGGAGGTATAATTCAGCGCGATCGTCGTCCATTCATCTTCCGGGCTTTCCCACGCGAAGTCCGGATCGCCGCCCGCGATGAAGTTTTCGTAGTCGGTCTCCCCTATCGACGCGCCATCGGGGGCCAAGGCATCGTCGATATCGACAACGAGAGGCGATGCGTCGATCTGGCTCAACGCTTCCGCCATCACGGAAGAAAACTGCTTGTCGATCAATACGGCCTTCGCTTCGCCATGTTCCAGGATGAAGGCGACCGTCGCCGCGTCGAGACGGATATTGATCGCATTGAGAACTGCACCCAGCATCGGCACCGCGTAATGACACTCCAACATTTCCGGAATGTTGGGAGCCAGGATCGACACGGTATCGCCGGGACCAATGCCGCGTGCTGCTAGCACCGATGCCAATCGTCGACAGCGCTCATTGAACTGCGCGTAGGTGTATTGCCTCGCGCCGTGAATGACCGCGACCTTCTGCGGATAAACATGGGCGCTGCGCTTGAGGAAGCTCAGGGGCGACAAACCTTTGTAGTTCGCTTCGCCCTTTTCGAGCCCAATATCGAAGGGTGACTGTTGACCGCTCACGTCCGGCCCTCCCGAGATCAAATAATTGTTTTTTGCTCGCGCGTTACCGCGAAGCTCGGTTATGGTTTGACGCGAATAGATAACAGTTTAGAGGCTGCCGGCGCTAGTTCATGCGTCCGGTGGACGGACGGGATTCCATGGCAAGCCTGACGAATGTCGTGGTCGCCGGCGGAAATGCGGCAGCAGCGGTAGACCGGGTGGAAATGTTACGCCCGGCGGGCTTCGCGGGGTTGGCCGTCTCCAACGGGCTGGACGTTCAAAGCTATGTCGGCGAGCGGCAACCGGACCTCGTTTTAATCGAAGACGGTTTCGACGATGTCGACGCATTCGAGGTTGCCCGTACCCTCAAGCAGAATGAAGACACATCGCATATACCGATCATCATGCTGTGCGATGAGGTCTCCGCATCGGCGCTCGCGGATGGCTTCGACGCCAAAGTCGACGATATGCTCGCAAGCGATACACCGGATGAAATCGTTTTCGCGCGACTGAACCCTTTGGTGCGCCTATCGACAATGCATTCGGAGGTCCGGCGCCGGCTCGACAGCGCCCGCAAGGCCGGGATCGAACTAGACATCGAAGGCGTGCAGGACGTCGATGCCAGCAACTGCCGAGTCCTTTTCGTCGGCACGGAAAGCGGACCGGTCGCGGCGCTGGTCGAGGCGTTGCAGGCCTCCGAGTTCAATCCCGTCCTGGAGCCGGATCACTTCAAGGCCGGCGCGCGGATTGCGAACGAAACCTTCGACGCCGCCGTGATCGCTGTCGACGATGACGAGCCGCTCGATAAGGCGCTGTTCCTTTGCGCGCATATCCGCAACAATCCCAGGCTTTTCAATGTTCCCGTGCTGATTGCCGCGCGTCAAAACAGCGTCGATGCCGGCGAGGCCCCCTACGCTCAGGGGGCGAGCATGGTCGTGCCCTTGACGCCGGATATCGGCGAACTGTCCGCCGGCCTTCGATTCCTGGTCCGTCGCCAACGGCTCCGATGGAACCTGCACGGCCCGTTGACCGCCACACTGCAATCCGGCACCGCGGATTCGCTGAATGGTCTCTATTCCGAAGCGTTCTCCAAATCCCACTTGGCGCACCTTCTTAAGTTTGGCGTGCGCCGCCGCAGAAACCTGTCTCTTGCGATGTTCTCCATCCAAACGGTCACCGGTCTCGATGCGGACTCCGAGGATGCCATCTGTCTCATGCAGCAGGCAGCGGACTGGATTTCCGGTCTTATCCGTGTCGAGGATATGGCCGGCCGGCTGGGGACGATCGAAATTTGCGCGATCTTGCCGGGCGCAGCCGAACGTGAGGCGCTTCAGGCCACGAACCGTATAACGGGCGTCTTGCAAAACAATGAATTCAAACTGCCGGACGGCAGCCCGCTGGCGGCCCCTCTTTTTCTGCAGAGCGGCGCGGTTGCGGCAGCACAAGGCGAGTCGGCAGATGAATTGATAGACCGGGTCAGGCAGAGCCTTACCTGAGCCTGGCCCAAACCCAAATGCGCGCAAGACATATTTAATCCCACCGAAGAATACTCCATGGAAATTGACATCTACTCCGATCCGGTCTGCCCGTGGTGCTTTATCGGCAAACGGCGATTGGAGCGCGCCTTGGCCCTGCGGCCCGGTCAGAACCCAACGGTTCGATGGCGCACCTTTCAATTGAACCCCGACATGCCGCAGGAAGGCATCGAGCGGGATCGCTATCTGACGCTCAAGTTCGGTGGTGCCG
>JAPPPC010000705.1:254-10439 GCA_028817685.1 Rhodospirillaceae bacterium | reverse complement strand
ACGATCAACGCACTGCGGATCAGCCCGTCACCGGTTGTCGCGATCGAAACCGCCTGCTGGGTGAAAGTCGCGCAACTGCAATACCGCATCCGCGACCTCGCCGAAGCCGCCCGCAACGCCGGCGCGCTTTCGGACAGCTACCATCGCACCGTGCGGCTCTGGTTCATCCTCGGCTGGCCCGCCTTCTTCGCCTTCCTCGCCGTGTTCGTCCTGATGGTGTTCAAACCGACGCTTTGGTAAGGCCTCTACTCCCGGTACAGGAACATCGTGAAATCGTGCGGCAGATAGTCGTGCCGTAGCATGATGAAAGGCGTCAGGGTGCGGCAAAACGCGACGGTTTCCTCGGGGTCGGCGCTGTAATAGCCGAGCTTCTTGTTAACCTCGTCCCAGGCCGATAGCGAGTTGAAGGCGACGCCGCGCTCGCACGAGGCGTACATCACCGACAGGACCCGCTGCATGAATTGCGTGTCGCCGAGATGGAAGATGCCGCTCGACATGACGTAGTCGGCGCGGAAGCGGTCCGGTTCCAGCAGCAGGTCGCAGACCTCGAAGCGCATGCCGGGATTGAGTTCGCGGGCGCGCTCGACCATCTCGGGCAGCAAATCGATGCCGATATAGTCGCCCTCATAGCCGTTTTCGTTCAGCCATTTCGCGAAATGGCCGACGCCGCAGCCGACATCCAGGATCGAGGCCTCGCGGATATCGTCGATGCCGGCCAGGATGACGAAGCGCGCCAGATGGTTACCGGAATGTTGATAGTCGACGACCTTGCTCGACGCGCCGTATTTCGCCAGCAGCGGCAGGTAATGCGCGCGCACCCGCTCGGCATGCTCCTCCGGCTCCAGCACCGCCATCAGTGCAACGCCCCCAGCCGGTTGTGCAGCCCGGCGGCGAACTGTTTCATGCGCACCGGCTGGCGCTTGCGGCCCCAATCGCCGGGTGGACCGTCGAACACGCCAGCGCAGGCGGTGCCGCAGCGCGGGCAACAGCCGTCCGCGGTCAGCTGCCAGTCGCTCAGCTCATACCAGTCGCGGCCGATCAGACGCAGGCCGCATTGGTGGCAATAGGTGCTGCCGGTCTCCTTGTTGTGGATGTTACCGGTATAGGCATAGCGCACCCCGTTCTTTCGCGCGATGCGCCAGGCGCGGATCAGCGTCTCCGGCGGCGTGTTGGGCTTGTCGGTCATCTTGTAGTCCGGATGGAAAGCGGAGAAATGCAGCGGCACGTCCGGCCCCAGCGCCTCGACCACCCATTGCGTCAATTCTTCGATCTCGCCTTCGGAATCGTTCTCGCCGGGGATCAGCAGGGTGGTGATCTCAAGCCAGACGTCGGTCTCGCGCTTGATGTAGACCAGCGTCTCCTTGACCGCCTCCAGCTCCGCCGAGCAGAGGGTCTTGTAGAACCCCTCGGTGAAGGCCTTGAGGTCCACATTGACCGCGTCCATCGCGTCGTAGAACTCGGCCCGCGCGTCCGGGCAGATATAGCCGGCCGACACCGCGACGTTCTTGACCCCGCGTGCCCGGCAGGCGGCGGCCACGTCGAGCGCGTATTCGAAAAAGATGACCGGGTCGTTGTAGGTGTAGGCGACCGAGCGGCAGCCGGTCTGCAGGGCCGCCTCGGCGATCGCTTCCGGCGGCGCCTCGTCCATCAACCGGTCCATCTCGCGCGATTTGGAGATGTCCCAGTTCTGACAGAACTTGCAGGTCAGGTTGCAGCCCGCCGTGCCGAAGGACAGCACCGGCGTGCCCGGCAGGAAGTGGTCCAGCGGCTTCTTTTCGATCGGGTCGATGCAGAAACCGCTCGACCGGCCGTAGGTGGTCAACACGATCTCGCCGCCGCGCCGGGCGCGCACGAAGCACAGCCCGCGCTGCCCGTCGCGCAGCTTGCATTCGCGCGGGCAGATATCGCACTGCACCCTTCCGTCCGGCAGCGCGTGCCAGTGCCGCCCGCTGACGCCTTCGATGATGTCCCTGTCCGCCATGATGTCGCCACTATAGCGTATTTCGTTAAGCGTCCTTAAACGGCGATATGCGATCTGGCCGGCTTGCGAGGCTTGGCGATATACTGGCGCCACAACGACGAAACGGGCGGTTCATGGGCCATATCAGAGCAGCGGCGGTTTCCGGCATGTTCTATCCGGACGATCCGCGCGAGCTGGCGGCGAGCGTGGCGCGCTACATGGCGAGCGCCGTTCCGGCCGGCGGCGCGGTGCCGAAAGCGATCGTCGCGCCGCATGCGGGCTATATCTATTCCGGCGCCATCGCGGGCCGCGCCTACGCGACGGTGAAAGCGGCCGCGGACCGGATTACGCGGGTGGTCCTGCTGGGACCGGCGCACCGGGTCGCCTTCGACGGTCTCGCCGCCCCCGAGGCGGATGCCTTTCAAACACCGCTCGGCCAGGTGAAAATCGACCTTGCGGCGATCCATGCCGTGGCCGACCTGCCGCAACTCGTGCAACGCGACGATGCCCATCGCGAGGAGCATTCGCTCGAGGTCCATTTGCCCTTCCTGCAGGAGATGCTGGGCGACTTCGCGCTAGTGCCGCTGGTCGTCGGCCGCGCCAGCGAGGCCGAGGTCGCGCAGGTGCTGGACCGGCTGTGGGGCGGTGACGAAACGCTGATCGTGATCAGCACCGACCTCAGCCATTACGAGGATTACGCGACGGCGCAGCGCATGGATTCGGCGACCGCCGCCGCGATCGAGGAATTGCGCACCGACGGGATCCGCCAGCCGCAGGCCTGCGGCCGCATCCCGGTCTGCGGACTGATGACGACGGCCAAGAAGCGCGGCATGACGGTCGAGCGGCTCGACTTGAAGAATTCGGGCGACACCGCGGGCAGCAAGGACCGGGTCGTGGGCTACGGTGCCTGGGCGTTCCATGACGCGGTGGCGCCAAACGATACCGAGATCATCACCCGGCACCGCGCGGAAATCCTGCGGGTCGCCGGCGCCTCGATCAAACATGGGCTCGCCAAGGGCAAGCCGCCGGCCGTCGATGTGAAGAGCTTCACCCGCGATCTGCAGCCGCAGCGCGCGACCTTCGTGACCCTGAAGAAAGACGGCAAGCTGCGCGGCTGTATCGGTACCGTGACCGCCCACCGGCCCTTCGTCGAGGATATCGTGCACAACGCCTACGCCGCCGCCTTCCGCGACCACCGTTTCGCGCCCCTGCAGGCGGACGAAGCGTCGAGCACGCGCGTCTCGGTTTCGCTGCTCGGCATCCCGCAGGCCATGCGCTTCGCCGACGAGGCCGACTTCCGGGGCCAGCTGCGGCCGCACCGGGACGGGCTGATCATCCGCGACGGCGACAAGCGCGCCGTGTTCCTGCCGCAGGTCTGGGACGAATTACCCGATCCCGCGACTTTCCTGTCGCATTTGAAGCGCAAGGCCGGCCTGGCCGAGGACCACTGGTCCGACCGGTTCGAAGCCTGGCGCTTCTCGTCGAGTTCCACCGATAAAATCACGCCCGAGGTAAAATGACCGATACCCAAGCCCTGCTGTCCGACATCGTCGCCGTTGCGCACGAAGCCGGGGCCGCCATCATGGATGTCTACGCGACCGATTTCGACGTCGCCCGCAAGGACGACGACTCGCCGGTGACCGAGGCGGATTTGGCGGCCGAGGCGCTGATCACGCCGGTGCTGAAGCGGCTGACGCCGGACTTCCCCATCGTCGCCGAAGAGGCCGCGTCGCGCGGCGAGGTGCCGGATGTGGGCGACAAGCCGTTCTGGCTGGTCGATCCGCTGGACGGCACCAAGGAATTCCTCAACCGCAATGGCGAGTTCACCGTCAATATCGGTTTGATCGCCAATAGGGAACCTATCTTCGGCGTCATCTTCGCCCCGGCGCTGGGCGATACCTATACCGGCCTCGTCGGCGTCGGCGCGACACGGGCGCGTGAGGGCGGCGCGGCGGAACCGATCACGATTCGCGAGGTGCCGTCCGAGGGGGTCACCGTGCTGGCGAGCCGCCGCCATGGCGATCCGGAAACCCTGAAAGCATTTCTCGAAGGGCGCCCGCTGGCGGGCACCAAGAACGCCGGCAGCTCGCTCAAATTCTGCCTGCTCGCGGCTGGTGAGGCCGACGTCTATCCGCGTTTCGGCCCGACCATGGAATGGGACACGGCGGCGGGTCACGCCATCTTGCGCGCCGCGGGCGGCCGGGTGACGACGGAAGACGGCAGCCCCCTGCTTTACGCCAAGGACCCGCTGCGCAATCCCAACTTCATCGCCTGGGGCGGCCTGCGGTAGCCGTCCATATGATCCGCGCCCTCGCCTTCGCCTTCCTGTGCCTCCTTGCCGTCAATGCGGCAGCGCTCGAAACGTTCGAGAAATCCGCGCTGTCGATCGAGACGGCGAAAGGCGTTCAAGAGTTCGAGGTCGAGCTGGCGATCACGCCGGCGCAACAGTCGCAGGGCCTCATGTACCGGCGCGACATGGCCCCCAAGGCGGGCATGCTGTTCGTCTACAACCGGCCGCAGCCCCTGTCCTTCTGGATGAAGAACACCTTCATCCCGCTCGACATGATCTTCATCGCCGCCGACGGCCGCATCCTCAACATCCGTCAGCGCACCGTGCCGCACTCGCTCGCCCCGGTACGCTCGAAGGGCGATGCGCTGGCGGTGCTGGAACTGAACGGCGGCACGACCTCCCGCCTCGGCATCAAGCCGGGCGACCGGGTGCGGCACGACGTATTTGGGAAATAATACCAGCGACTAACGGGCGCCCTCACCTTCCAGAAGCTTGAAGACTTCGACGGCTTCCCGCATGCCCTTAAGGTTCACTTCACCGCGAAACTCGGCTCGAAAATCATCCTCAATCGCGGTATAGGCGCGGCGGCTGAGCAGGATTTCACCGTCCTCGGCGCTGTCGCTCAGTCGGGCGGCAAGATTCACCGACGTGCCGGAGGCGGTGTAGTCGTAACGCCCTTCGGACCCGACCATGCCGATGGTGGCGTAGCCGAAAGAGATGCCGACTCCGAACCCCAATCGGTGCCCGAGACGTTTCCACGTCGCGCACAGCGCGACCATCCGTTCACGCATGGCGACAGCCAGCCGCACCGCGTCGCCTGCCGGGTCCTCGCAGGGTAGCGGATCGTTGAATATTACCATGATCCCGTCCCCCATCCGTTTGTCGACCCCGCCACCATGCGCCGAGATCAAGGTACCCATCTCCTCGTGATAGGTCTGCAGGACCTCGATGGTTTCTTCAGGCTCCGCGGTTTCGCAGAACGCCGTAAATCCGCGGATGTCGCAAAACAGCGTCGCGATCAGGGCGCGGTGGCTTGCCAGGACACCCTCGTCACCGTCATTAACCAAGGTATCGGCCACCGCCGGCGACAGGAACCGCTTAAGCCGCCCCATGCGTTCAATCTCGCCGACCTGTTCGTCGACCCGCTCTTCGAGCGACTCGTTGAGCGCCTGGATCTCTTCCGTGCGGGCCTCCAGCAGCTTGAATTGGCGGACATTCTCGATGGCAATCACCGCTTGTGCCGCGAAGGTCTCCACAAGTGCGATCTGATCGTCGGTATACGGATGGACTTCGTTCCGAAATAGAGCGAGACAGCCGATCCCTTCGCCGTTTGCGATCAGCGGCACCAAGAGGTTCGTCCGGATGCCCTGATAGTCGACCAGTGCAGTGACCCCTGTGACCCCGGCGCGATATTCTTCGGTGTCTTTCATGTCGTGCAGGTGAATTGCGCGTTTCTCAACAATCGCTCTCGCCCCGAACGAAAGTTTGGGGTCCATCGGGAATCCGCCATCGCGATAGATGTCGACTGTCTTCTGTACGGCGTCCAGGTAGGCGGCCAGGACCTGATTCTTGTCTCCCTTCCGTCCGAGGATCAAGGCGGCGGTGGCCGCACCGCAGAGTCGCCGGGCATTTTCCAGGATGACATCGAATACTGGCCCCTCATCGTCGCGCGATCCGCTTATGGCTTCCAAAACTTGCCGCGTCGCCGCGGCGCGCTCCAGCCTCGCCTGCAGTTCCTGGAACTGGCGGACATTCTCGATGGCGATGGCCGACTGATCCGCGAACAGCTGCGCCAGTTCGAGGGCTCGTTCATTGAAGGGATGCACCCGGGTGCGATAGACGGTAAAGGCGCCGATCAGGCGGCCTCCCGACATCATCGGGGTGGCCGCGAAGGAGCGTGCGTTGCCCAAATCCGCCGTGGCGATACGCAGCGGACTCGCGTTTTTATATGAGTCCTCGGCGCGCACATCCGCCACGTTGACAGTCTGCCTTTGGGAGACGACCCGCCCGAGCCCGGTGCCCGGATCGACGGTAAAGATGCCCTGCTCCTTGAGCCAAGCGGCAAATTCAGGGGCGATGTTGCGGGATTGCAGCTCCCGGAATCGCATATCGCCCTGGAATTCGAACAGAATGCCGAATTCGGCCTCGCAGATCTCCAGCGCGTGATCCAGCACAGCATCGATGACCGGCTCTAGCGCTTCGTTTTGCTGGCTGATGATTTTGAGAATTTTGGCGAGTCCCCGCTCCCGGCGTCCGGCCTCGTCCAGTTCTAGCGCCAGATCGGCCACCAGGGTCGTGGCGTCCCTGTCCACCGCCGGCACCGACGCATCGGTGAGAAACTGCGCCAGCTCAAGCTTCGACGTGACGCCGAGCTTGCTATAGATCGTCCGGAGGTGTGACCGCACCGTCGTCGGCGACAAACCGAGATCTCGGGCGTTTTCCTTATAACTCGCCCCTTCGGCAAATGCCGTGGCGACCTCGCGCTCACGGTTGCTGAGCGCCGCCGCCGCGTCTCCTTGATCCGGCATCAAGCCCTCACCCCCCGAAAATCGAACGAAGCGTATCCTACATCCTTGCTACATCAATTACTGCATTTGAACGATGCTGCGCGCCATATTGATCGATACTCTCTTCGTCACTGGCGCCAGGGAAATCGGCTCTCGATTTCCATCTCTCACGAGGGGGCAGCAACACGTCACCAAGGAGGAAACAGATGAGCATTATGGATACCGCGAAATCATTCTTCGACGCCTGCGAGACCGGCAAGGGCTGGGCGGAATGCGCTCAATATTGCGCACCGGACGCGACCTTTTCGTGCCAGTCCAAGGCGCTGGCCGACACGCACACGCTGGAAGCCTATACCGAATGGATGAAGGGTCTGCTGACCCCGCTGCCGGACGGCCGTTACGAGCTGAAGGGATTTGCGCTGGACAAGCAGCGCGACACGGTGTTGGGCTTCGCGGTCTTTCATGGCACGCATACCGGCGATGGCGGCCCGATGGCGCCGACCGGCAAGAGCGTCGCCGCCGACTATGTCTATGCGATGGAATTCGCGGGCGGAAAGGTGACCCACATGACCAAGATCTGGAACGATGCCGAATCCCTGGAAGCGCTCGGCTGGGCCTGACACAGACCAAACGAAACAAGGGTTGCCGTTTCGCGGCAACCCTTTGGCATGGTTTGCTAAACTAGGCCTAAATGCGCTGCCGCGCCGGCACGAGGTTTTCCCAGCTGTCCCCGGCGGCGACCATGCAGGTCATGCCGTTCGGCGTGGTGACGATGATCGTGAAGGTCGAGCCCGGCCCCGAGGTTAGGATCTCGACGACGCCGCCATCCTTGGAAACCCCCATCGCGACGGGCGCTTCGGCGTATTTCGAGGACAGGAAATCGAGAACCGCTTCACGGGATTCGCAGGACGTATTCGCCGGGGTGTCAGCGCTGCCGACCGGCGATGCGACGAGTGAAAGTCCCAAGGTGATTAACGCGGCGCTACGCTTCAACATCGCTTTTCTTATCTCTCGACCTTTGAATTCGGCGGCGAATTAAAGTTAATGAATCACAATTCGAATCACTTAACAAGAATTAATTCACAATCCTTAACAATACCTTAAACAAAGTACTTCGATTCAATTCGACTCAAATCCGCCTAACCTTACGAACTGAGAATCCGTATCGAAGATTCATTAACTTAATTCTCGGCGTCACTTCCAGGAACCGAGCTCGAGACAAAAAACCGTTATATTTCAAACGACTGCAATTAATATAACGATTTCAACATCTTGCCTGCATGCTAGACGGTCACGCGATCCGGCGCGCCAGCATCAGACCGTCGCCGATCGGCAGCAAGCTCATATCGACTCGGTCGTCGTCGCGGATGCTTTCGTTGAGGGTGCGGATCGCGGTCGTGGCCGGATCGTCGAGCGTTTCGTCCGTCAGACGCCCGCTCCACAGCGCGTTGTCGATCGCGATCACCCCGCCAATCCGCACGAGCTGCAGGCAGAGGTCGTAGTAATTGACGTAGTTCTTCTTGTCCCCGTCGATGAAGGCAAAGTCGTAGGTACCGCCCTCGCCCGCTTCGAGCATCGCCTCCAACGTGCCGACGGCCTTGCCGATCCGCAGGTCGATCCGGTCAGCCACGCCCGCCTCCCGCCAGAAGGGCTGGCCTATCTTCGTGAACTCCTCGCGGCGCTCGCAAGCCACCAGGTAACCGTCATCCGGCATCGCCAAAGCGACAGACAGCGCGCTATACCCGGTGAAGGTCCCGATTTCGATCGCGCGCTTTGCCCCCATCAGGCGGATCAGGAAGCGCATGAACTGCCCCTGTTCCGGCGATATCTGCATGCTCGCCTCCGGATGCGCCAGGGTGGCGTCCCGCAGCCGGGCCAGCACCGCCGGCTCGCGCAGCGAAACGCCGAGGAAATAGTCGTAGAGCGCGTCGGTCATGGGGATGGTGCGTGTCGACATTTATGCTTCCGTTCCTGATACCGCGCCATGCCTTCCTAACGATCCGCTGAAGGCCATGGCACCGTGTTTGCCGCAATGTGATTGTAGATATCTAAGGGCTCTTCGTGGATTGCGCGACATCTATTCCAGGAAAATCGTCTGACCTGTATGTGAGCGGTGCCGTTCACGACACCGTTCGTTGATTCCGTCGGCCGGCGTGATAAATATTTGGCCCAAAGAAACAAGTAAAACGCAAGATCAGGATACTCCAGGGAGGTTACTGTGACTCGCTTATCGGCTCCATTTGCCGCCACATTCGCGGCCGCACTCTTGATCCTTTCCGGCAACGCCAGCGCGGCCGGCGATGAGATCGTATCCATCAAAAAGAATCGGCATCTCTACGCCGGGAACACCGCCGTGGGCGTCAGCCCGAGCGGACGCCGGTTCCGCGTCTATTTCGGCAAGGACGGCAAGGACGGCAAGGTTGTCTACAACGACAGCAAGGGTCTGTCACAGACCGGCACCTGGGTCATCACCGATGACGGCATGATGTGCTACGACTGGCAGAAGTGACGCGACCGCTGCTATTCGCACAAGGAGTCCGCCGGCACCTATCAGAGCTTTCGCGACGGCAAGGTCAAGGGCTCGCGTTTCGTTCTACAGAAGGGGAATGTTGGGCTGAATTAAGCGCCTGCCTCACCCATTTTGGGGCGCCATGAGCGAAACACAGACCAGTGCTGCGATTATTGCGCAACACCGGATTCCGGAAGGGTTTATATGAGCGTCCGCGAACGCCTTAACCTTTTGCGAATTGGACAAAGCCATGCCGATTGAAGAAGAGCATCCGCTCAACGGCCCGCACCCGACCGACGCGCGGATCTGAAAAAAGAAACCGCCGGCCCGAGATATCAGGCCGGCGGTTTTCCTTTGCTGGGCCGCTTAGATCAGCCTGAGATAGGGCGTTTCCCCGCCGTGGCGCGCCGAAAGAGCGCCCAACGTGCGGCCGTCGGCCAAACGGTCGCCGCGCCGGCCGCGCAGCACGTAGCGTCCGCTCTCCTTGCCGATCCGAAACATCGGTTCGCCGCTGTCGGGATGCATGATCGCGACGAAAACGGCCCCTTCTTCCGTCTGTCCCTGTCCAACCGCGCCGGCGAGTCCGTTTGCCATCATCAGGCAACCGATTTCCACCACGCTGCTCGCTTCGCTGCTGCTCAACCCGTCCGTCTGGAGGACCGTCATTGTCAATTGCCCCGATTGGTCTCGTTCATTCTCTAGGGATAGAGGAGGCGGCCGACCGGAACGTCACCCATTTGGCGTAAATGCGCGATAAAAGCGCCGTTTCACGCCAAACAGGCCGCTAAACGACGCGACTAGTGGATCGATGCCCGCAATTTGTCGAGGCTGCCGCCGCGTTTCACGGAACCCGGCAAATCGTGGCCGACGATGCGCTCCGCCATCTCAGCAACGTCGATCAGCCGCTCCAGATCGACGC
>JAPPPC010000705.1:0-244 GCA_028817685.1 Rhodospirillaceae bacterium | reverse complement strand
GTGCAGACATTGCCGGCCGCCGGCTTGCCGTGGCTTCCCGCGAAGGGGCAGCCGCCCAGCCCCGCGACGGAGGAATCGAATAGTTCGACCCCCATCTCCAGCCCGGCATAGACATTGGCGATACCCATGCCCCGCGTGTCGTGCAGATGCAGCGCGATCTTCAGCTCCGGCCAGCGCTCGCGCACGGCGCCGACGACCTGCTTGATCGACATCGGCGTGGCCCAGCCCATGGTATCGGCGAGCG
>JAPPPC010000093.1 GCA_028817685.1 Rhodospirillaceae bacterium | reverse complement strand
ACCACCACCACCCATACCGCCAACCGCCGCCGAACCGGCCCTGACCAAGTCCACCGCACTCATGCGCTCGGTTAGGTCTTCGGTAACACCGACGACCAAAGACGCCTTCCCTTCGACGACCGACACGACAGCGACAACGCCGGAGCCCAACTGCGTCTTCAGCGAGTCCACCAACGGCTTGAGCTCCTTGGCTGGCACCCCATCGAGGGTCCGTGAAGCCAACGATACGCCGCCGATATCCTTGGCACCTGGCGTATCGTCTTTTGCGCCACCGCCCATGGCGACCTGCTGGCGCAATTCCGAAACCTCGCGCTCCAAGGTACGCCGCTCTTCCAGCAGAGCGGCGATCCGTGCCGGAAGCTCGTCGGCAGGCGCCTTCAGGGTCGTCGCTGCCTCGAAAAGATTGGCGGATTGCCGTTTTGCCCGCTCGACCGCCGCGGCGCCGGTGACTGCCTCGATGCGCCGCACCCCGGCAGCGACAGCGCTTTCACCGGTGATCTGAAAATAGCCGATATCGCCGGTGCGGCGCACATGCGTGCCCCCGCATAGCTCGACAGAATAGTTGCGCTCGCCATCGTCGCCCATCGCGACGACACGCACTTCCTCGCCGTATTTTTCGCCGAACAGCGCCAGCGCCCCGGCCTCGACCGCATCGTCAGGTGTCATCAACCGGGTCGAAACCTCGGCATTGGCGCGAATTCGGTCGTTAACGGCTGCTTCGATGTCGTCCAGTTCCTCCGCGGTAACCGCCTTCGGGTGACTGAAATCGAAACGAAGATAATCCGGTGCCACCAACGAGCCCTTTTGCGTGACATGGTCACCCAGAGCGCGTCGCAACGCTTCGTGCATCAGATGGGTGACGGAGTGGTTGGCCCGCAATTGGGTGCGGCGTCCCCCTTCCACATGCAACTCAACCGCATCGCCAACGGACAGAGAGCCCTTCTTCACGGTGCCGACATGGATGTGCATATCATCCAGCATCTTTTGGGTATCCCGCACGGCGAACTCGGCACCGCCGCCCGTGAACAAAAGTCCGGTATCCCCGACTTGCCCGCCGGACTCGCCATAGAAGGGCGTCTGGCTGACAACGATCGACGCTTCCGCGCCGGTGTCCACCGTGTCGACAGATGCGCCGTCCGCGACGATACCAGTCACCACCCCTTCGGCACGCTCCGTTGCGTAACCGAGGAACTCGGTCGCCCCTGTTTGCTCGCGTAAATCGAACCAGACGGCTTCCGTTGCCGCATCCCCAGATCCCGACCAGGCCTTGCGGGCATCCTCCCGCTGCTTGGCCATGCAAGCCTCGAAACCTTCGCTATCGACATGCTTGCCGCGGCCGCGCAGCACGTCTTGTGTCAGGTCGAGGGGGAAGCCATAGGTATCGTAAAGGCGAAATGCGACATCCCCTGCCAACGTGCCGCCCTCGGCCAGCTTTTCACTCGCTTCGTCGAGCAGCCGCATGCCGCGCGCCAGAGTGCGGTTGAAGCGGGTTTCCTCAAGCCTCAAGGTCTCGGTGATCAGCGCCTCGGCGCGATTCAATTCTGGGAACGCCTGCCCCATCGATTGCACCAGGGTCGGCACCAGCCGCCACAGCAACGGTTCCTCACCACCCAGCAGATGCACGTGTCGCATGGCGCGCCGCATGATCCGGCGTAGCACATAGCCGCGGCCTTCATTCGAAGGCAGCACGCCGTCCGCGATAAGAAAACTGGAGGAGCGCAAATGGTCGGCGATCACGCGATGCGAAACCGCCCCTTCCCCATCCGGGTCGGTATTGGTGCCGTGCGCCGATGCCTCAATCAAATTGCGGAATATGTCGATGGCGAAACTGTCGTTGGTCCCCTGCAGCGTTGCGGTGATCCGCTCCAGACCCATGCCGGTATCGATAGACGGTCGCGGCAGGTCGACGCGTTCCTCCAGCGTGAGCTGCTCGTACTGCATGAAGACGAGGTTCCAGATTTCGATGAAGCGATCGCCATCCTCGTCGGGGCTGCCCGGAGGGCCGCCTGGGATGCTGGGTCCGTGGTCGTAGAATATTTCCGAGCAGGGACCGCAAGGGCCGGTATCGCCCATCGCCCAGAAATTGTCGGAAGTCGGGATGCGAATGATCTTCTCATCCGGCAGACCTGCAATTTTCTTCCACAGCGCGTGCGCTTCGTCGTCCTCGGAATAGACGGTCACCAGCAGCTTTTCGATCGGCAGGCCGAATTCCTTGGTGACCAGATTCCAGGCCAATTCGATCGCACGATCTTTGAAATAATCGCCGAAGGAGAAATTGCCGAGCATCTCGAAAAACGTGTGATGCCGGACCTTATATCCTACATTCTCGAGATCATTGTGCTTGCCGCCGGCGCGGACGCACTTTTGCGAGGTCACCGCACGCGAATAATCACGCTGTTCGGCGCCGGTGAAGACGTTCTTGAACTGCACCATGCCGGCGTTGGTGAACAGCAGGGTCGGAT
>JAPPPC010000665.1 GCA_028817685.1 Rhodospirillaceae bacterium | reverse complement strand
GTCCGGGAGACCTGCTACGCTCGCTTGGCATCGAGCTGGTTCACGATCTGCCGGGGGTCGGGGAAAATCTGCGCGACCATTACGCCCCTCGTTTCAGTGGTAAGATTAAAAACAGTAAAACGATCAATGAATTATCGAGTGGGCTTAACCTCGTGGGCGAAGTTGCCAAATACTTTGTCGGGGGTAAAAGCATCCTCAGCCTCAGCCCGTCGATGGTCTACGGCTTCTGGCACACCGACCCCGGTTCGAAGAGCAACGATCTGCAGTTCATCTTTACGCCGGCAAGCTACAACGTCTATGTCCACGGCATGCTGAACGACTATCCGGGTTTCACTGTCGCGACCTGGCAACATCGTCCGGAGAGCAAGGGATATGTCCGCGCAAAGACAGCCGACCCCTTCGACAAACCGACGATCCAGCCGAACTACCTGACTCACGAGACCGATCAGCAGGTTACGATCAAGGCGATGAAGCTGTCGCGGGCGTTGGGAGAGACGGAAGCGATGAAGCCCTATTTCGACGGCTGGGAGTATCCGGACGCCGATCTGCGCAGCGACGACGAATTGCTGGACGCTGCACGCCATGTGGGCAATACCACCTTCCACGTCATGGGCACCTGTCGTATGGGACCGGATTCCGACACGACTGCCGTCGTCGACGACCAGCTGCGCGTACGCGGCATGGAGAATCTGCGTGTGATCGACGCGTCGATCATGCCGGCGATGGTGTCAGCCAACCTTAACGCGGCGACCATGATGATCGGCGAGAAGGGCGCGGACCTGGTAATGGGCAAGCCCGCGCTCGAACCCATCATCGTCCCGGATCTCTAGGAGGTAACGATGCCACGCGATGGAACGATAGAAGCGGAGCAGACAGCTGCGGAAAAGCTGCTCGAACTGGCCGAATTCATGGACGATCTCGACGGTGATTTGCTCGACCTGCGCACCGTACATCACGCCTGCGGCACCGCGCACTGCGCTTGGGGCTGGGGCGAGGTCATCGGGCTGTTTCCGAAATCGCAGGGCGCAGAAACGGATTCCGTCTGGGCCGCCGAATGGGAAAGCGCGCAGGATGGTTGCAGCCGAATCCTCGGTCTGAGCGAAGCGCAGTTCCGACATTGCTTCGGGATGGGCTATCAGTTCCGCAAGCTGGGCCGCCCCTACACGCCGGCCGATGTCGCCCAGAATCTCCGCGAAACGGCCTGCATGTTGGGACGCGCCTAGCGCGTCTTCATCGCGGTCACTTTACGGCGCCGTCTTTCTTGAGCTCGGCAACCGTCTCGCCGTCTAGCGTCAACCAATCGCGCAGGACGTCATCGGTGTGCTGCCCCAGCATGGGCGAAGGCTCGATCCGGGTCGGCCTGCCGTCCACGCGCACCGGCCAGGTCGGCATCTTGAAGGGTTCGTGCTGCGGATGGACCATGGTCTGCATGATGCCTCGTTGCTCGAAGGTGACATCGTTGTTGAGTTCCATCGTATCCAGTACCGGCCCGACCGGGATGCCTTCCTGGCCGATTTTCTCCATCGCGTCGAACTTGCTCTGGGTCCGGGTCCAATTGCTGACGATCTCGTCCACTTCGGCCTCGTTCGCTACCCTGTCCCGCGGGGTGAGGTAACGTTCGTCGCCGATCAGATCCTCGCGTCCAACAACCTTCAGCAACCGGTTCCAGTGTTCCGGGTTCGCCGCGCTGGTCGAGATGTAGACATAGTCGTTCGAGCCGCCGGGCGCGCAGGGGAACAATCCTTTCGGCGCCGACTGGGTGTCCGCGATCTTGCTGCCGGCGCGTCCCGCCGGCTTGCCGGTCCGTCCAGTTGTTGCGAAGTTGGTGCGCATGTAGTGCAGGATCGCGTCCTGCATGGCGACCTGCAGATGATGCCCTTCGCCGGTTTCCTTACGTTTGTTGAGAGCGCTGACGATCGTGAACGCCATCACCATGCCGGTTCCCGTATCGCCGATGGAAATGCCCGGCCGGGTCGGCGGACCGTCTGCCTCGCCGGTCACGCTGAAGGTGCCGCCGGCGGCCTGGGCGATCATGTCGAAAGCGAGGTTCTTCTCATAGGGGCTGCCTTCGCCGAAACCCTTGATCTGGGCGTAGATGATGCCCGGGTTTATCTCTTTCACAACCTCATAGGAGAGACCGAGACGCTCGATGGCGCCCGGGGCGAAGTTCTCCACCATGACGTCGGCGCCGCGGATCATGTCCTTGACCAGGGCCAGGCCCTGCTCCGACTTCAGATTGACGGCGATGGACTTCTTGTTGGCGTTGAAGACGTGAAAGTAATAGGGGTCGTCATCCGGCTGGCCGGGACGCAACCGGCGGCCGGGATCGCCCAATTTCGGGTTTTCGACCTTGACCACGTCGGCCCCCATCCAGGCGAGCGCCTCGGTACAGGTGGTGCCGGCTTCGAACTGGGTGAAGTCGACGACCTTGACGTCTTCCAGGAATTTGAAATCGGCGATGTTCGCGACGGGTGCTGTGGTGGTGTCCGGCATGGCAGTGTCCCCTTGCTGGCCTGAAACGGATTCGACTCAGCGGCAAGCTTGGCACAGCCGGAGGGGGCAGGCAAAGAAACGGCGCGTGGGAGGAAAATGCTCCCACGCGCCGCGATCTCTTCGCTGGAACGAAAGCGCTGCGATTAACGGCGCCTTGTCCCGGTCTTCCGTCTTACGAATGCCACGCGAATTGCTGCGGCTTCCGGGACGAGCTTTGAGAGATGACGATGTTGACCAACGCCGGACCGTCGAACGCCATCGCCTCGTCAAGCGCTTTCGGAATGTCGTTCGGGTCCGTGACAAAGGCGCCATAGCCGCCGAAGTCTTCCATCATCTTGTCGTAGCGCGCGCCATAGATCAGGGCGTTCGGCTTCATGTTCATCATCGGGTCTTCCGGAATTTCCGGCATGCCCGGGCCGATACCGCCATTGTTGAGGACGACGATTTTGGCCGGCATGTTGTACCGGGCCAAGGTCTCCATCTCCATGCCGGAGAAGCCGATCGCCGAGTCACCGGAGAGGTGGATGATCGGGCGGTCCGGATGAACGACGCAGGCCGCGATGGCGTGGCCGAGGCCGACACCCATCGTGCCGTAGGTGCCTGCGTTGAGGCAGGACCGCGCGTTGGAGACCGGCAACATCGTAAGACCGATATCCATCGTGCCGGCGCCCTCGGCGCTGAGAATGGCGTTTTCCGGCATCCAGGCAGCGATGTCGCGCAAGGCCCGGTAGTAATTCGCCGGTGCCTGGTCGTCGTTCAACTGCGCCTGTAGCGTGTTCCGGTTCGATTCCGTCTTCTCGTTGATCGCCGTGCGCCACGGCGTATCCGCCGGGTAGAACCACTGCCGGCCTTCGAGGGCCTGGTTCATCTGCGTCATGATCGACTTGCCGTCGCCGACAAGCGCCACTTCGGCGGGCTTGTTGTGGCCGATCTCCTCAGGCGCGATATCGAGCTGGATGACCTTGACGTCGGGCGCGAAGCGCGGCGGCAGGCCGAAATGGAAGATCCAGTTGAAGCGGGCGCCCATCAGGAAGATGACGTCCGCCTGCTGCAGGGCCAGCGTGCGGGCCGCGGAGGCTGCGAGCGGATGCTCGTCGGGCATGACGCCCTTACCCATGGGAGAACGCACAAACGGAATCTGCGTGCGGTCAATGAAGTCGCGGACCTCGTCTTCGGCCTGTGCCCAGGCCATGCCCTTGCCGACGAGGGCGAGCGGCCGCTCGGCGGTCTCAAGCAGGTCCAGTGCCGCTTCGATATTTTCCTGCGGGGCGATCGTGCGCGGCGGTTCCGGCACGCGCTGGACTTGCACGATATCGTCGAGTTCGCATTCGCCGCCGATAATATCGTCCGGCATGTCCAGGTAGCAGGCGCCCGGACGGCCGAACGTCGCATGCCGCGTCGCCATCTCGACATAGTAGGGGATACGTTCGACGGTATCGATCTCATGCGCGAATTTACAGAACGGGGTGGCGATCAGAACTTGGCGCTCTTCCTGGAAGGCGCCCATGCCGCCGCGGTAGGTCTCCGATGCGCCGCCGATCAGGATCATCGGCCAGCAGTTCTGCTGCGCGTTCGCCAGCCCGGCCAGGCCGTGCACGACGCCGGGGCCCGTCACCGTGATGCAGGCGCCGGGACGGCCGGTCATGTAACCATAGGCTTGCGCGGCATAGGAGGCGGCTTGCTCGTTACGCATGCCGACATAATTGATGCCTTCCTCTTGCGCGGCAGCGGCAATCGGGCCAACCGGGAAACCGACGACACCAAACAGATGGTCGATGCCTTGTTGTTTCAGACTCCTTGCTATCAGAGTCGCGCCAGTGATTTTCGTCATGTAACTCATCTCCCATCTTTTTTCATCTAAGGGTCCGACGCAGGAAGATAACCGACGACGCCAGTGCACACGAGTGCGGCAAATCTACGTGGGTCCCCTCCAACTGATGCGCAGTGTAGACGCCGGGACATGAGGAATCCTAGTCCGACGGACAGGGAAAGTGAAATCCGCTGTTCAGAAGGGAGGTGATACCGTCCGACGGCATCGGCGCGCTCGACCCGGAATGCCATCGCTGCCGCGGATGGCCACGCCGTTTTCGTTGTCAAAAAGGGCCTATAAAAGCGACGAGGTAGAGCATCAGCCGATCCTGGTCGATGACCTTGGCACCCCAGAAATTGCCGCTCAACTCAGATGACTGTTCGTCGTGCGAGTCCAATTCGCAGTCGAAAGCGGTTCGAATTTCGCTCAGCTCTTCTGACTGTATTGCGCCACCATTTCCCTCACCAGCATAGGCGTCACCGGGAGCCGCGTCACCGCGCCCTGCCGTTGCAGCGCGTCGTCGATAGCGGAGGCGAGCGCGGCGCCGGCAGCGTTGATGCCGCCTTCACCGGCGCCTTTCAGGCCCAGCGGGTTAAGGGGGCTTGGGGCGTCTTCAGTGATTAGCACATCGATGGGCGGGACTTCGGTGGCGATTGGCAGGTGATAATCCAGCAGGGTCGCGGCCAGCGGCTCTCCGTTCGGGGAGTAGCGGAACGCTTCATGCAGTGCGCCGCCAATGCCCTGGACAAGGCCGCCGGCGAGTTGGCCCTCAATCAGCATCGGGTTGACGGCCCGGCCGACATCGTAGGCGACGAGATACTTTTCGATCGTGATGCTCCCGGTCTCCGCATCGATGCAAATGGCGGCGATATGGACGCCGTAGGGATAATTCATGTGATCGCAGCGGAACGTGGCTTCCGCGTTGAGCTGCATGTCCAGGTCTGCCAACGTCATGCCCGTCTCGGAGCCGTCGCGCCGGATCGTGCCATCAGCGAGAGCGAGGCGGTCCGGGGTGGTCTGCAGGAGCGGGGCGGCGGCCGAGAGTATTTCCGAGCGTAGTTCCATTGCCGCCTGTCGTGTGGCTTCGCCGGTCATTACGGTAACTCTCGAGGCGTGCGCGCCGTAGCCTTGCGCGATGCGGTCGGTCTGGCCGTGCACGACGCGAAAGCGGTCGTAACCTATCCCCAGCGTATCCGCGGCGATCTGGGCGATGACGGTCTCCATGCCCTGGCCGACCGAGGCGGCGCCGGTGATGATCTCGACCGTTCCGTCTCGTACCAGTTCGATCTCAACTGTATCGACAGGGCCAAGTCCCGTTTTCTCTACGAACAGGGCGTGGCCGACGCCGGCCAATTCACCCTGTTGGCGCCGCGTCGCCGCGTCATGCCGCAACCTGTCCCAATCGGCGGTCGCGAGCGCCTTGTCGAGCAATCCTTCATAGTCGCCGGAGTCCAGTATCACCGGCACTTCCAGTGCGTCGAGCGGTCGTTCGTAGGGCATCTCCTCCGCCGTGATCAGATTGCGGCGGCGCACCGTTACGGGACCCAGACCGAGGTGCGCGCCGATTGCGTCTAGCATCCGCTCGCGCACAAAGCTGGTTTCGAACCGGCCCGGGGCACGGTAGGTGGCGGCCGGGGTCTTGTTGGTCAGCCGGACATGGCCGGCGGCGCGGAAATGCGGCACACGGTAGGGACCGAGCATCAGACCCGCCGACATGTCGGCGACCCGGACCCCGTGCGTGCGGATATAGGCGCCCTGATCGTGGAAGAACGTATCGTCGATGGCCTGGATGTGGCCGTCGCCGTCGAAGGCGATCGTGATTTGGTGCTGCTGCTCGCGCGAGTGGTTGGCGGTCAGCATGTGTTCGCGGCGGCTTTCGACCCATTTCACCGGACGACCCAACCGTAGCGCGCCGAGGCAGACCAGCACGTCCTCCGGATAGAGCTCGCCGCGGACACCGAAACCGCCGCCGACATGGTTCTCGTGTAAATCGATGGTGGACGGGTCGCGGCCCAGCATCGCCGCGAGCTGGTCCCGGTTCCAGTGCGGGCGTTTGGCGACGCCATGCATATGCAGATGGCCGCTGCCGGGATCGGTGCGGGCGAGGGCGCCGCGCGTCTCCAGCGGCACGGCAGTGTGACGGCCGATGGCGAGTTCGAGAGTGAGACGATGATCTGCGGCGGCGATCGCTGTGTCGACCTCGCCATATTCCTTACGCACGATCGCCGGCTCGGTGTCGTGGCCCGGCGCTAACTCTTGGAGCGGAGCGCTGGCCTCAAGCAATGGTGGACGCTCTTCGATGTTCAGGATGACTTGTTCTGCCGCATCCTCCGCCGCCCAGGCTGACGTCGCGAAGACAACGGCGACCGGCTCGCCGACATAGCGCACCATGTCGCGGGCCAGGACCGGTTGCCGGTAAGGTTCGAGGCCTAGCACCCGGGTCGCGCGAAAGGGGATCGGTGGAATCTCTGATATGTCCGCACTCGTCCAGACGGCCTTGACGCCAGGCATGGTCGCGGCTGCCCTGGTGTCGACCGACCGGAGTGCGCCATGCGCGATAGGCGCGCGGACGACCATCATGTGGCATTGATCGGGGAATGCCAGATCGGCGACGAATGTCGCGCGTCCGGTTAGCAGCGGTTCGTCTTCCAGGCGGGGCACTGCGCGTCCGATATAGGGTTGGGAGCTGCGATCCTTGTCCGCCATCGGTGGATTATGCGGGCCGGCCCTTGACGCAACAAGGCCGGGTGCGCTTCAAACGGGGCCACGCCGCCGCAAGGGCGCGGCATTCGGGACGGGATTCACAGCGCATGATTATCGGTCTGACCGGCGGGATCGCCTCCGGTAAATCCACCGCGGCGGCTTATCTGGGCGAGAAAGGTGCGTCGGTGATCGATGCGGATAAGCTGGGGCACCGGGCATATGAACCTGATACGGACGCCTTCGCTCAGGTCGTGGCCGCATTCGGGCCGGAGGTGGTCGGTGCGGACGGCCAGATCGATCGCAAGGTGCTGGGCGGCAAGGTCTTCGGCGATCCGGCGGCGCTCGACCGGCTGACCGGCATCATCTGGCCCGAGATTGGGCGGCTCGCCCTGGCGGAGTTCGAGGTCGCGCGTGCGGCGCAGCCTGACGCCCCCATCGTGCTGGAGGCGGCTGTCATGCTCGAAGCGGGCTGGGAACCGATGGTCGATGAGGTGTGGGTCGTCATCGTCGAGCCAGATACGGCAGTGGCGCGGGCGACGGCGCGGGACGGGGTCGAGGAAGAGGCGGTCCGCAAGCGCATCGCCGCGCAGCTTTCCAACGACGAGCGCCGCGCGAAGGCGGATATCGTTATCGACAATTCCCGCGACGAGGCCGCGCTGCTGGCGCAGCTCGATGCGCAGTGGAAGCGGATCGCGTGACCCGCGTTAACGAGGGGTGAGCGGCCTGGCGTCGGATGGGGCAGGATGCTGCATTACCCGCAGAACCGTCGCGTTCATCATGTAGACGCTCATCAGCGCGGTGAGCTCCATGAGTCCTTTTTCAGTGTACCGCGTTAGCACCGCGTTATAGGTCTCGTCGCTGACGGCCGGGGCCTCCAGCAATTCGCGGCCGAATTGGATGATCAGCGCTTCATCCTCTGTCAGGTCGTCCAAAGGCCCGTACGTGTCGACGGCGTGGATCGCCTCCTCGCGGGTACCCGCGGCCAGCCCCAGCTTGACATGCGCGTTCCAGATATAGGCCGCGTTCGCCGACCGCACGGCGGTGCATATCGCCAGCTCCGATTCCGCATCCGTCAGAGATGTGTGGTAGCGCAGATGCTCGACCAGGTCGGACAAGCGGGCGCCGGCCGCGCCGGCATAGGTCAGGTAGCTGCTCGGTGGCGGCATCGTCTTGCGGGTCGCCTTGATATGGCGAATGGCGGAACGGGTCTCTTCGGAAAATCCATCCGAGTCGGTGGGAATCGGCAGGCGCGGCATGGCGTTGTCTCCTATTCCGGCAGGACGAAGTTCTTCGCCTGCGCTTCGTATTCGTCATAGCCCAGCGTTGCTCGCAGATCGGCCGGTTCGAGTGCACTGTCCGCAACCGCGTTGCCAGCGTTAAGCGCATCGAGGCCGGCGCGGATGCCGGCGACGGAGGGTGACAGCATGCCTGTCGGATAGGTGCCGATTTTCAGTCCCAAGGCTTCAGCCTCGGACTGCGATGGACAGGCGCGCGGGGCGCCGGGAGACAGCACGGCGAAAGAAGGACGTCCGGCGGCGGCAGCGACCGCGCGTTTGATCTCGTCATCGTCGGCCGGTGAATCCAGGAACAGGATGTCCGCACCCTCCTCGACATACATTTCGATGCGCGCGACAGCTTCGTCGATGCCCAAGGTCGGGCGGCAGTCCGTGCGCGCCATCACCATAATGCCGGAGTCCTTCGCGGCTTCGACCGCGGCGCGGATTTTCATGCGCACCTCTTCGAAGGGCAGGGCCGGTTTGCCGGCCGCCGTCAGGGCGCGCGGTGTGATCTTATCCTCGATCAGGATCGCCGCCGCACCCGCGCGGCCATAGGCGCGCACGGTGCGCTGCACGTTCATCGCGTTGCCGTAACCATGGTCGGCGTCCGCCAGGATCAGCAGGTCGGGCGCCGCGCCGTGCGCCTGGTTGAAGGAATCCATCATCTCGGCGAAGGACAGCAGGTCCAGATCAGGGCCGCCGAGCCGGCTGGCGGCAACGCACGAGCCGGATAGGAATGCCGTCTTAAAGCCGGCCTTGATCGTCATCTTCGCTGTCAGCCCGTCCCATACGGCGGGCATGATAACGAGCCCGGGTTCGGCGAGCAGGGCGCGCAGGCGTTCCGGCGGTGTCATGGCGAATATCCTCATTGCTGTGAGTTTCCTGGGATCGTAGGCGGCGGCAGGGACCCTGTCCAATTGTCCTGTTGCATGGGACGGCGGTGGGTTGGATGTTGGTGCAGCGAGATATCCAGGAGGGACCGACATGGAATTCGACGTCAAAACCAGTGCCGACAGCTGGGAGAATATCGCGCAAATGGCGCGCGATATGGAAGGCTTAGGCGCCTCCGGTCTGTTATTCACCGAGGCGGGTCAGACTCCCTGGATGATGATGACGGCAGCGGCGATGGCCGCCCCTTCGCTTGACCTGTCCACTGGCATCGCGGTGGCGTTCCCGCGCAGCCCGATGGTGACCGCGCAAATCGCGTGGGAGCTCGCAGGCAACACCAAAGGCAAGTTTCGCCTTGGGCTCGGCAGCCAGGTGAAGCCGCATATCGAACGGCGTTACGGTGTTGCGTTTGACAAGCCGGCCATGCGCATGCGCGACTACATGCTGGCAGTCCGCGCCTGCTTCACAGCGTTTCGCGGTGAAGCGAGGCTGGAGCATGACGGGCCGTTTTACAAACTGAACCTGCTGACGCCGCATTGGGCGCCGGCGCGACACGATTTCGAAGACATAAAGCTGGATATGTCTGCCGTTAACCCGTTGATGCTCAAGGTCGCGGGGGAGGTGGCCGATGGCGTCCATGTCCACCCGATGCACTCCATCCCCTATATCGAGAACCGCTTGATCCCGCAGGTCAGCGAAGGGGCCGCAAAGGCCGGGCGGAGTCTGGAGGATATCGATCTGATCATACCGGTCCTGGCGGTGCCCGGGGACACGCCCGAAGAGAGGGCTGCGCTGGAGCGCGAGGCGAAGGCGGCGATTGGGTTCTATGGCTCGACCCCGGTTTACGCCTTCCAGTTCGATGATCTGGGCTATGAGGGGAAGCGTCAGGAGCTTGCAGAAAAACTGCGTGCCGGTGATCGGGACGGCATGATCGACCTCGTCAGCGACGAGATGCTCAACCAGTTCGGCCTCTCCGCGCGTTGGGATGACATGGCGGACCAGCTGATCGCCCGTTACAAGGGCGTCGCCAGCCGCGTCGTGATGTATTTTGCGTTGCAATCCATTGCCACCAACCCGGCCAATCGCGACAAATGGGCGGAAATCGCGCGGGCCGTTCGTGCCGCGTAGATTTAGGCCGTTGAGGCTGGCATTGTATTCGTGGCGGTGATGTTCTCGAGCCGCGTGTAAAGAGATGGGGGGCTGGTGATGGAATATTATGACCTGGGAAGCTACGGGCGGCCCGTGACGACCTCATCCTCTGAGGCGCAGAC
>JAPPPC010000105.1 GCA_028817685.1 Rhodospirillaceae bacterium | reverse complement strand
CGCGCGCATGTTCGAACGCTGCCACAGTAAGTTCATGCAGCTGATGCGACCAGCGCGAATACCCACGCGCAATGAAACTGGCGCCCGGGATCGACAGGGCCAGGCGTGTGGCGTCCAGCCCGTAGGCCGCCCCTTCGGAATCCATGGTCGGCGAGTCCTGGCCCTTGGTGAGGCCGTAAACGCTGTTGTTCATCACGATGTAAACGAGATTCGGGTTGCGCTTCACCGTATGCACAAAATGACCGGCACCAATGGCGAACCCGTCGCCATCACCGCCGACAGCGACGACTGTCAGGTCGGGATTGGCAAAGGCGACACCTTGCGCCGTCGGCAGAACCCGGCCGTGCAGCGCGTGATAGCCATATGTCCCGACATTATTTTGCAGGGTTCCCGAACAACCGATCCCAGCCAGAATCATGACATCGTGCTTGGCGATGTTGAGATCGATCAATGCGCGCTCGAGCGCTCCTTGAACACCGAAATCGCCGCAACCGGCGCACCAAATCGGCTCGGCAGGTTTGTATGTCTTGGTCATTGGCCTTCGGCCTCCCGTTCGAGAACGAAATTCGCGATGTCGACGGCCCGGAACGGAACGCCGTCATACTTCAGCATGCTTACCATCTTGCCCTTATCGGCGCCTGCGCCGCTGACGACGTGCGCGAACTGGCCCGCATTGTTGTATTCGATGACGTAGACGCGGTCGCACTCTTCGATAAACGCCAGCGTTTCGTCGAGAACCGGCCAGATGGTTCGCGGCCGCAGGACCTGAACATCGGTCCCGGCATCCGCAAGGCGTATCCCTGCTCGCACCAAAATCGGCCCCGCGGAACCAAAGCCCAACAGGCCGATCTTCGCATTCCGGTCGCCCCAACGGGCCCCCTTGGGCAGATCGTCGCGCACAGACTCGATCTTACGCTCGCGCTTGTCGATCATCTTCTTGCGGTTCTTGGGTTCCGCCGAAACCAATCCCCACTCGTTGCGCTCGTTGCCTGTCACCAGATTCTGGCCGCCCGGCGTACCCGGCACCGCCCAGGGCGACAGCCCATCATCGGTGATCAGATAGCGCCGGTACTCGTCAAGTTTCTGAACCTCTTCGCGCGATAGAAGCTTGGCATCGTCGATCTTTACGGCTTCCAGGTCGAATGGTTTGACCGTCGTCGAATCCTGCGACAAAGCACGGTCCATGGCGATAATGACCGGGCCTTGAATGCGCTGCGCCAAATTGGTCGCGTAGGCGCCGATTTCAAACGCATCGCCCTGATCCGTCGGCGCGAGCACGACCTTCGGATAGTCGCCGTGGCCGCCATTGATCATCGTGCCGATGTCGCTCTGCTCGACCTTCGTCGGCATACCCGTCGACGGCCCCGCACGCTGACAGTCGACCACCACGAGCGGGATCTCCGCCGACCCCAACTGGCTGACGCCTTCCTGCATCAGGACGAAACCCGGCCCGGAGGACGCCGCCATCGAGCGCGTGCCCGTCAAGGCCGCACCGATCGCCAAATTGATCGCCGACAGTTCATCCTCCGCCTGCATGGCGACACCGCCGAATGCCGGAAGACGCCGCTCCAGCCAAGCCAGGATCTCGCTGGCGGGCGTAATCGGGTAACCCGCATAGAACCGGCCCCCGGCGGCGAGGAAGCCAAATGACAGCGCATCATTGCCACCGATCATCAAATGCTCTTCGCGTTCGCCCGAGTCGACGGTCCATGGGCTGTTGCCCAATTCCAATCCCGCCTCTTCGGCGCTCTGCAGGCCAATCCGGAAGGCTTCGACGTTTGTCTCGACGACCGCAGCCGGCAATCGCTGGAACCGCTTGCGCAAGCTGCCTTCGGCGTCGTCGTCCTTGATCCCGAGAACCCGTGACACGATTCCGAAGCCGAGGCAGTTTTTCAGCAGGTCGCGCCCCAGGTCGCGGACCGCCAGGCGCCCGAACGGCACGGAGAATACCTGAACCGACTCGGCCAGCACTCCTTCCGGCGGCGGGCCCTTCGAGCCGTCGAACACGACGATCCCGTCCGCGGCCATCGACGGCGCGGCGTTCACAACCGCTTCGTCGTCGAACGCGACCAGCAGATCGATATGGTCCCCCATGCATCCGGTCTGCTCGATCGAGGCACGCAGGAACGCCGCAGCGTGGCCGCCCTTGATGCGCGATGCGATATTGCTGGTGGAATAAAGATGAAAGCCGTGCGACGCGAAGAACTGCGACAGCAGCGACGCGATCGTCAGCGAGCCATCGCCGCCCTGCCCCGCGACCATGACGCTAATATCGGAGAGGTGGCGCTTGGAGACGGACGCGGCATCGCCGCCGTCGGCACCCGGTTTCGTCGTGACATTCATGAGCTCTCGCCTTTCTGCGGCTCGTCTTCCTTGGGCGGCGCCCCTGGCCCCTTCGTGTAGAAGGTCTTGGGATCGAGATAGTCCAACGCCAACCGTTCCTGATAGGTCGGCATCTTCGCC
>JAPPPC010000864.1 GCA_028817685.1 Rhodospirillaceae bacterium | reverse complement strand
CTGAAAAACGGGGTCCTCGACCCGCAGGGCAAAGCGATCGGCCATGCGCTGGAATCGCTGGGCTTCGAGGGTGTCGGCGAAGTCCGCCAGGGCAAAGTCATCGAGTTGGAGCTGGCGTCATCCGACAGGAACGCCGCGGAAGCGGAGGTTGACCAAATGTGCCAACGTCTGCTCGCCAACACGGTAATCGAGAACTACACCATCGAAATCGAAGAATGAGATCAGCCGTCATCGTCTTCCCCGGCTCCAATTGCGATCGCGATGTCGCGGTCGCGCTGGAACGGGCGAGCGGTGTTGCACCTTCCATGGTCTGGCACCGCGAAACCAGCCTGCCCCCGGTCGATTTCATCGTCCTGCCCGGCGGCTTCTCCTACGGCGACTATCTGCGCGGCGGCGCCATCGCCGCCCGGTCACCGGTCATGCGTGACGTCGAAGCCAAGGCCAAAGCGGGCGTTCCGGTCCTGGGCATCTGCAACGGCTTCCAGGTTCTGACGGAGATCGGCTTGTTGCCCGGCATTCTTATGCGCAACGCCGGGCTTAAATTTATCTGCCGCGACGTCCATGTCGCCGTCGCCGACACCGGCTCCGTTTTCACCGGCAGCTACGAAAAGGACCAGGTCCTGCGGATTCCGGTCGCCCACAATGAAGGCAACTATTTCGCCGACGAGGCGACGCTGGACGGTTTGGAGGCGAGCGGCCGCATCGCGTTCCGCTATACGACGCCGGACGGCTTGGTCAGCGAGGCCGGGAACCCCAACGGCTCCGCCCGAAACATCGCCGGGATCTACAATGAAGACCGGACCGTCATGGGTCTGATGCCGCATCCGGAACGGGTCGTCGATCCCGCGCATGGCGGAACCGACGGCGCGGGCATGTTCGCGGGCCTTGTGAAGGCGCTGGCACGATGAGCGAAGTCAATCAGGCCGTCGCGGCCGAGCATGGGCTGAGCGCGTCCGAATACGACACCATGCTATCCATCATGGGACGGACGCCGACGATCACGGAGCTCGGCATCTTTTCCGTCATGTGGTCGGAGCATTGCTCTTACAAATCCTCGCGCAAATGGCTGAAGACCCTGCCGACCGAAGGCCCTCAAGTGATTTGTGGCCCCGGCGAGAATGCGGGTGTCGTGGATATCGGCGACGGGCTGGCGGCTGTCTTCAAGATCGAAAGCCACAACCATCCCAGCTTCATCGAGCCCTATCAGGGCGCGGCGACCGGTGTCGGCGGCATCCTGCGCGACGTGTTCACCATGGGCGCGCGGCCCGTCGCCAACATGAACGCGCTGCGTTTCGGCAGCCCGGACCACCCGAAGACGCGGCATCTCGTGTCCGGCGTGGTGGCGGGGATCGGCGGTTACGGCAACTGCATCGGCGTGCCCACCGTCGGCGGCGAGACCAATTTCGACCCGGCCTATAACGGCAATATCCTGGTCAACGCGATGACCGTCGGTATCGCCGACGCCGACAAGATCTTCTATTCCGCTGCCGCCGGGCCCGGCAATCCAGTCGTTTATGTCGGCTCCAAGCCCGGTCGCGCCGGGATCCACGGCGCCCCCATGGCCTCGGCGGAATTCGACGATGATTCGGAAGAGAAGCGGCCGACCGTGCAAGTCGGCGACCCATTCACCGAGAAACTGTTGCTGGAAGCCTGCCTGGAGCTGATGGCCACCGACGCCATCGTCGCCATACAGGACATGGGTGCCGCCGGTCTCACCTCCTCCACCGTGGAGATGGCGGATTAGGGCGGGGTCGGCGTCGAGCTCAATCTGGAGAACACACCGACCCGCGAAGAAGGCATGACACCTTACGAGATCATGCTCTCGGAGAGCCAGGAGCGCATGCTCATGGTGCTCAAACCCGGGCGGGAAGCCGAAGCTCGTGCGATTTTCGAGAAATGGGAGTTGGATTTTGCGGTTATCGGCCGGGTAACGGATTCCGGCCGCGTGATGCTCAAGATGCACAACGAGACCGTCGCCGACATCCCGGTCTCGCCGCTGGTCGATGCCGCACCGATCTATGACCGGCCGTGGGCGCCGACCCCGGCGCGCGACGCCGTCTCGGCGGACGATGTCGCTGCACCGGCCGCCCCGTTAGACGAGCTCAAGAAACTGATGGGCTCGCCGAACCATTGTTCGCGCCGCTGGATCTGGGAACAGTACGACCACATGGTCATGGCGGACACGGCCCAGCGCCCGGGCGGCGATGCGGCCATCGTCCGCATTCACGGATCCGACCGCGGGCTGGCGATCAGCACCGACTGCACCCCGCGCTATTGCTACGCGGAACCGGAAACCGGCGGCAAACAGGCGGTCGCCGAGGCCTGGCGCAATCTTATCGCGGTGGGCGCGAAGCCCCTCGCCCTCACCAACAACCTCAATTTCGGCAGTCCGGAGCGCGAACCCATCATGGGGCAGTTCGTCGGCTGCGTGACGGGTATCGGCGCTGCCGCCGCGGCCCTCGAC
>JAPPPC010000457.1 GCA_028817685.1 Rhodospirillaceae bacterium | reverse complement strand
CTTCCAATGATCGACCGCGTCGGGACTGACGAACATGCCGGCGCGTCCGATCGAATAGACGGTGCCCGGCCGCCAGCGGCTGGCAAGCACGCCATGCATGTCGACCGTATCGTCGTTGACGTACTGGCCTTCGGAGAGATTTTCCCAACTGGCGCCGCCGTCGGTCGACCGAATGATGCCGCCGACTTCTATTGCGGCGTAAAGCAGATCGGGTTCCGTTTCGCTTGCCGCCATCATCAGCACGCGCTTGACCGGGTTGGCACCCGGTGCCGTGGTGATATCCGGAAAACGGACGCTGACCGGTAGCGGTTCCCAGCTTCGGCCGGCATCTTCGCTACGGTAGATCTCGCAGTTCTCGTAGCCGACGAACATCACGTCCGGGTCGCGTGGGTGGAACAGGAAGGACCAGACCGGCTGTCCGTGATCGGGCACGCCGACCTTTTCCCAGTGGGCGCCGTGATCGTCGCTGCGATAGGGACCAGCCTGGGTGCCGGCGTAGATGATGTTGGGCTGGCGCGGATGGACCGTCAGCGCCCGGATTGCCGGTGCTTCCGGCAGTCCTTCCGATATCGACTCCCAAGTCTCGCTGTCATTTGCGAGACGAAATAGCCCTGTGTGCACTTCGCGGTCAGGCGCTGTCTCGCCGCCCAGACCTGCAAAAATAAAAGAGCCGGTTGCCATCACGCCCCCTTTCGTTTGGGAAAGCGTAACACAACCGGCTCGTGACTACGAAAGCGGCTACGCGCCCTTCCAGTTCGGCGGACGCTTCTCGGCGAACGCCTTCGGGCCTTCGACGAAATCGTCGCTTTCGCGCATGGCCTTGACCGCCGGATAGTCGGACAGCATCGCTTCCTGCAGGCTCGGCTTATCGAGACCCGCATAGACCGCCTGTTTCGAGGCGCGGATCGACATCGGCGAGCACTCCATGATCTGCTCGGCCCAGCTGCGCGCGGTTGCCATCAAATCGGCCTGCGGCACGACTTCATTGACGAAGCCAAGCTCCTTGCCTTCCGCAGCGGGCACGCGGCGGCCGGTCAGGATCATGCCCATCGCCTGTTTGCGCGGGATGAAGCGGGGCAGGCGGTGCAATCCGCCGGCGAGCGCCGCGAGACCGACCCGCGGTTCCGGCAGGGCAAAGACGGCGCCTTCGGCGGCGATGATCAAATCGCAGGCGAGCGCGATCTCGAAGCCGCCGCCCATGGCGAAACCGTTCACCGCGGCGATGACGGGCTTGTCCAGGTCGAACCGGCTGGTGAGACCGGCGAAACCGCTGTCCGGCCGCTCGCGCGGGCCGCCGGCGGCCTGATATTTCAGATCATTCCCGGCGGAGAACGCTTTGTCGCCCGCACCGGTGACGATGGCGATCCACTGGTCCGGGTCATCGCGGAAATTGTTGAAGACCTCGTCGAACTCGAAATGGGCCGGCGGGTGCAGGGCGTTGTACACCTCGGGCCGGTTGATGGTGATGATGGTCAGCTTGCCGTCGCGCTCGACCTTGAGAAATTCGTAGTCGGCCATGTCTCTCCCTCTCGCCGGTTATTAGATTGAATCCACTCGTTTGCCCTATCATACGCACCGAAGCCGCGCCGTCGACAGCGCGAGCGCACAGGGAGGAACCGATGAAAGTCACCGCACTCGAAACGCTGCATTGCGACGCCGGCTGGCGGAACTACCATTTCCTGAAGCTCTCGACCGACGAGGGCATCGTCGGGTGGTCGGAATATGACGAGGGCTTCGGTTCGCCCGGCGTGACGACGGTTATCGAACGCATGGCCGCCCGCGTCGTCGGTCAGGAAGTCTCCGCGCATGAGCGCATCCATGCCGAGCTTTATTGTTACACGCGGCCGGCCGCCGGCGGCGTCGTGGCGGAAGGGCTGGGCGCGATCGAGAACGCGCTGCTCGACGCCAAGGCGAAGGCGCTGGGCGTGCCCTGCTATGAGCTGCTCGGCGGAAAGGTGCGCGACCATATCCGGCTGTACTGGTCGCATTGCGCGACCTGGCGGATCAATCAACCGGCCTATTACCCGCCGGCCATTACCGATCTCGACGGGGTCAAGGCGATGGGCGCGGAAGTGCGCGAGAAGGGGTTCACGGCGCTGAAGACGAACACGTTCGACTATGACGAGAACGGCAAGCCGTCCGGCTACCGGCCGGGTTTCGGCATCCCCTTCGAGCCGGGCCTGAACATCGAGCGCAAGCAGCTTCGCGACCTGCGCACCCATCTGGAAGCGATGCGCGACGGCGCGGGGCCGGATGTGGATATCCTGCTCGATCTCAACTTCAACATGAAAACCGAAGGGTATCTCAAGATCCTCCGCGAGATCGCGGATTTGGACATGTTCTGGATTGAGATCGACAGCTACAACCCGGCGGCGCTCGCCTATATTCGCGATCACAGCCCGCACCCGATCAGTTCCTGCGAGACCCTGTTGGGGCTGCGCGAGTTCCTGCGGCCCTCGAAGTCCTGGGTATGCAC
>JAPPPC010000006.1 GCA_028817685.1 Rhodospirillaceae bacterium | reverse complement strand
ATGCTTAGGGAACGTTATGGAGAGCCGCCCTCGGCGGTCCGATAGTGCCGGTCAACTCGCGTATCGATCGCCGATCGCGGAGATCGGCTCCGGCGCGTGGTTGACGCCATACAGCGTGTTCAATCCTTCGAACAACTCCATGAAGGGTTTGCGCACCATCTCGGGGCTGTACTGCTTCACATACCATTTCCACAGGTTCAGGCTATGCGTGGCGATGGAGACGTGATTGGCCAGCAGCAGGTACGAATTCTCGGATTTCTCAAGGAAGGTGATAAACGATTGCGGGCGATCATTGTCGACGAATTCGACATAGCTGTGTTCGTAAGCGTTCAATACCTTATGGGCGCCGATGTAGCCTTCGCGCATTTTCTCCCGTAGCGCGTTGCGCTTACGCTGAATGTTTTCATACTCGTCATTCGTCAGGCTGGGGTGATCGGCTGGGAAACAAAGCTGGTCGTGGCCGACCCACTTGAACATGGTCTGCAGCGGTTTGAGCAGCTCCGCAAAGCGCACTTGGTAGTAGCAGACCGCTTTCCACGCGAAGAATACGTCCGGCGCCTGTTCCGGCTGCAGTTGCATGGCCTGGACGAAGGGTTCGATCCCTTCGATGTCCTTGGCTTCCCAAATCGTCAGCAGAAATTTTTCGATATATTGCTCGCGCGCCAGCTTATCGTCCAAACCTGTTGATTCACCCAGCGCCTTCGTCACGAGTGTCTGGATTTTGTCGCGGATGGGGGTCCGTATCTTTTCCCATTCCTTCGGCGAGATCGCGAAATAGGCGTCGTGAATCTTGTCGGCAACCTCCATTTGTTCCGCTTTGCTCTTGAACATGAACGGATCGAGGCTGTGCATCGCGTTGATGAGTTTTAGGACCTCCATGTCGGCGTCGATTTGGTCCTGAATTTCGTGTGTGGTTTCGTCCTTGGTTATCTTGAATGAAAGATCGCTGTGGAAGCTGTAGGCGTTGAAGTCGAGGGATTCTCCGCCATCAAACCGGTTCTTGGTGTCATAGGGAAAATAGACGACGGTCGTAACGACAATTGGTTGTCGGGCGGTGGCGAGTGCCGGTTCGAACCGCTTCAAAATGACCGAGTGATTCATGATGCGCGTTTTGAACAGCAGACCGACCGGATCATCGGGCGGGATCTCGTTGCCGATTTCATAACAATCCAGCGCGACGGCGCGGCCGGAAGCGATCATGTTGCGGAGTTGCGCGCGGTCCATCGGTATCCGCCAGGTACTTCTACAATTCTTGCTTTGCGTCGATACCGGGTGCGCCTGCCATCAAATCCATCCTGCTCGAGAACCGATTCCAGCACTGTAAGGTCCTGAATTTTCGGGCACGCCCCAGCATCCATCGCGAGCGATTTTCCTAAGAAATCCCTACCAACTGATTAATTTTACTGTCTAAGGGCTGCACGATCGCCGTGCCGCGTTAACCCTCGGGGGTCCAGTTTCTTTGCCGCCGTGCGAGCCGCGTGTCCGTGTCCTCGCCCTCGAAGTCGGTCGCCGCGACGGTCATTTCGGCAGGGTCGATATCGTCGAACGTATAGGCGTTGACCACGGCGTAGCGTGTGCCTTCGATCTCGCTCGTCACGATCGGGATCACGCCGCACTTCGTGCAGGTGTTGAAGTCCGCCGTTTTTGTACCGAACCGGTATCGGTAGACCTTGTCGTCGTCCTTTATGTGCATCGTGAAATGGCCCTGAGGGCTCGAGGTCCAGGCCGCGTTGTGCTTGCGGCACAACGCGCAGCCGCAGGCGCGGATGGGAATCGTCTCCGGCGCGTCGGGCCAAACCAATGAGAATGTGATATTGCCGCAATGGCAGCTGCCGTTGATGTGCCGCGTGGCTCCAGCTTCGTTCATCGTCGTCGCCCCTCGATCGAACTCCGGGTTACAATCCCAACAAGGGAACACGTGCGGGCTAACCGGCGTCAAGGTTCCCGTCGTTCGGTAAACGGCCGACATCGCAATGTCTGATTTTGAAACGACTGTCTCTAAGAAGGCTCGCCGCATCGCGCAGATCCTGCAGCGGTATGTGGTCCTCGATGGCGCTGCCCTGTTGGATATCGGGACCGGATCGGGCGGGACGGCCGCGGGCTTGCAGGCTTTGGGCGCCACTGTGACGGCGATCGATCGCCAGGACACAAACTTAACGGCGGCGGGGTTGGATTTTCATTTAGTCGACGGGACGGGTTTGCCCTTTGACGACAATGCGTTTGGTGCCGTTCTCTACAGCCATGTCATCGAACATGTCGGGTCGCGCGATGATCAGCGGCATCATCTGTCGGAGATCCGACGGGTGCTGCAAAGGGACGGTGTGCTTTACCTGGCGATGCCGAACCGGTGGAGCGTTCTCGAACCGCACTACAATTTGCCCTTCTTAAGCTGGCTCCCGACAGGAATCGCATCGGTCTATCTGCGAATGACGCGTCAGGCTCCCGCCTATGATTGCTGTCCGCTTTCGCGCAGAAAC
>JAPPPC010000605.1 GCA_028817685.1 Rhodospirillaceae bacterium | reverse complement strand
CTTACCAGAAATGGCAAGGAAACCGCACGCCAGCCGCCACAACGGCCAGCGAAGCACATCAAAACGCTTTCTTGAAACACACCGATGCCGGGTCGAACGGGTATAGCCAGACACCGGCTGAGGACCCGGAAGCGGTGGGGACGGACGGACGACCGTTCCAACTTGCGCTCGTAAAAGCCTTGATCGCAGCCGCCAATGCGGACGGACACATTTGCGAAACGGAACGCCGGGCCATCATGACCCACCTGTCAGCCCTGGCGCTGGCATCCGACGAGAAAATGTTCGTCTACGATGCGCTCATGGCCCCCGCCTCGGTTCTCGAGATCGCACAGCTCGCCGGGAACACCGAGCAGGCAGCGGAGATTTATCTGGTGTCCCGCCTGTTCGTCGATCCGGACGACCCGGTAGAACGCGCGTATCTAGGCGAACTGGCGCACAATTTGGGGCTCCCGCAGGAACTTGTGAGCGAGTTGGAGATGCAAGCCCAAGGCCACCAACAAATGGCCGCCTAGACCCACTTTCCGGCTGCGCGGCTCGGCGCGCAGCCGGTTCAGCATCGTAGCGACACTGTCTTGTTTACGTCGCGAACTTGCAGCGGGCGCCGTTCGAGACGATCCGGCCAGCCACCGGCTGCGGGAAATGCGCTGCGAGAATTTGCGTCCCCGTATCGGCGTATCGTTCCACGAAAGATCGCCGCGTCGCCCGCGACTGCGCCGGATCGAAGCAATAGCGGCTGTTCCATTCCGGATAGGCGATTTGCACCGGGTGATGCATCATGTCACCGGTGAAGAGCGCATGATTGCCACCGCCTTCCAGATGCAGACAGACATGACCAGGCGTGTGGCCGGGCGACGCTTCCAGGAACAGCCCGTCCTCGATCGCGTGATCGCCGTCCACCAATTGCGACAGGCCGGCCTCCACGACCGGCAGCACGCTGTCCTCGAAGCTGCCCTCCGTCGTGCCGGAGCCGACATGCGGCATCTCGTTTTCCTGCCAATGGGCGTATTCGTCCTGGTGAAACAGATAGCGGGCGTTGGGGAAGGTCGGGACCCAGCGCCCATCCTGCAGCCGCGTGTTCCAGCCGACATGATCGACATGCAAATGGGTGCAGAGCACGTAATCGACCGATTCCGGCGGCACGCCTAGCGCACGCAGGTCGTCCAACCAGGCCGTGTCGCGGCGGTGCCAGGCCGGTGTCGAGGGCCGCTCCTTGTCGTTACCGACGCAACTGTCGACCAAGATCGTGTGATGTTTGGTGCGGATGACGTAGCTGTGCAGGCTCATCAGCAACCGCCCGCTGCCGGGATCGAGAAAGTGCGGCAACAGCCAATCCCGCTCCCCCGCCACGGCCGCCTCCGAGGCGTCGGGAAAGATGAAACCGGCGTGATAGCTGGGGCCTTCCGTCTCGACCACCCGGTCGACGGTAACACCCCCGAAGTCGAGCGTGCGCATGCGCCCGGTTCTATTCGCCCCGCCACACCCTGTCCAGACACGGCGTGCTTACGAAAACTTTACATACTGTGTGGTTGTTCTCGCCTCTTCCCTTGCTAAATAGGACGCAGCATGTGGCCTCAATGGTGGCCATGAAACGATACTTGGAGAAACCCATGCGTAATCTTCTCAAATGGTCCGCCGTCCCCGCTCTGGGACTGGCCCTTGCAGCGCCGTTCGGCGCCTCGGCGGCGGAGCCGACCGTGGTCACCTTGACGCAGGTCGCGTGCCAGTTCGTCGAGTCGGAGAACGGCGTCGACCACAAATACAAATCGACCCAAAAGGCCGATTGCGAGGCGATTAACGCCAAGTCCGGCGCCGACCGGCTGGCCAAGGCAGCGCCGATCAAGCTGAAGGCCGGCAAGTATATCTTCCGGGTGACGAACAAGAATGTGCCCTACACGCTGGGCTTCTGGATCCGCGACAAGGACTACGACTGGCGCAACCCGCTGCACAAGCTGAACAAGACCAGCGTATCCGGCGGCGGCATGACCCTGGGCAAGACCTTGGACTACGAAGTCGAACTGAAACCCGGCCAGTACGTCTATTCCTGCCCGCTCAACACCACACCCGACTACACGCTGATCGTCGAAGGCTAAGCCTTCCCGCTTTTCCGTGCCTCCCGATGCGTTATGATCCGCCAATCGACGCATCGGGAGTTTCGCGGGAATGGAAAATCTTAAAATCGACGGCGCGCGGCTGTGGGACAGCCTCATGGAAATGGCGCAGATCGGCGCGACCGAAAAGGGCGGCGTCAATCGATTGGCGCTGACCGATTTGGACCGCGAAAGCCGCGACCTGTTCTCCCGCTGGTGCGAAGCCGCGGGCTGTACCGTCACCTACGACGCCATCGGCAATATGTTCGCGCGCCGGCCGGGCCGAGACGAGTCCCTGCCGCCGGTGATGACGGGCAGCCATCTCGACAGCCAGCCGACCGGCGGCAAGTTCGACGGCGCCTATGGTGTGCTGGCCGGGCTGGAAGTGGTG
>JAPPPC010000440.1 GCA_028817685.1 Rhodospirillaceae bacterium | reverse complement strand
CCCGCGGCGCCGGACCGCTGAAACGCGATCAGCCGGCGCGTAGGCCGGCTGATCTGTTTCGTTCTTCCTAGCGGACCGGAGGTGCGTAAAGCAGTCCGCCTTTGGTCCACTGTGCGTTCAGGCCACGCTCAAGCTTGAGCGGGGTGTTGACGCCAACATGGCGCTCGTAGATTTCGCCATAGTTGCCGACAGATTTAACGATCTGATAGGCCCAGTCCTGGCGCACGCCAAGCTGTTCACCCATCTTGCCTTCGACGCCGAGCAGGCGGAGAACTTCCGGATTCTTGGAGCTCTTCATCTGATCGACATTGGCGGATGTGACGCCAAGCTCTTCGGCAACGATAAGCGCGAAGAGAGTCCAGCGGGCGACATCGCCCCATTCGGACTGACCGTGACGGACGACCGGGCCAAGCGGCTCTTTCGAGACGACTTCCGGCAGAACCACATGGTCATCCGGCTTTTTCAACAGCGAACGCTGCGCGGCGAGACCGGAACGGTCCGTCGTGTAGACGTCGCAACGGCCGGCGTCATATGCGGCACGAATTTCGTCTGCCTTTTCAAAGACAACCGACTTGAACTTCATGTTGTTCGAACGGAAAAAGTCGGCGAGGTTCAGCTCGGTGGTGGTACCGGTCTGAATGCAAACTGACGCCCCGTCGAGTTCCTTGGCGCTTTTCACGCCGAGGTCTTTACGAACCATGAAGCCCTGGCCGTCGACATAGTTGTTGCCGATAAATTCGAGGCCAAGATTGACGTCGCGCGTAAAGGTCCAGGTGGTGTTCCGCGCGAGAACATCGATCTCGCCGGACTGCAGGGCCGTGAAACGCTCTTTCGAGGTCAGCGGCGTGTATTTCACCTTATCGGCGTCACCGAAGATCGCCGCCGACATGGCACGGCAAAAATCGACGTCGAACCCTTCCCATTTGCCCTTGTCATTCGGTGCAGAAAAACCGGTCAGACCGGTATTCACACCGCATTGCAAGTGGCCTTTTTTCTTCACATCGTCGAGGATTCCCGCATTGGCGGCCCCGGCGATGGTCAAAGCGGCGGTTGCGGCCGCCGCAGCTGTCAGGATTGATTTAAGAACCATCTCCCAATTCCCCTGTTTATTAACAAATGTTGACACCGCTTTGTTGCGGGTCGAATCAGTAAAACAGCCTTTGAATCAAAAAAGCAATCGTGGAATTGCGCATTTCGTGCAAAAAATTTTGGTTAATTTTTTAGGTGACTAAAGTTGTCGCAACCATCGGCGTCATTTGCATAACGTTTGTTCATGATGCTGCAGCGCACGCAGTGCGGCGGCGGCGTTAGTCAACTCGTCAAACACTGGTATGCCCCGTTCCAAGGCGAGCTTTCGGCACTGCCGTTTGCGCTCGTCGATATCTGCGCGTCCGTCCGAGCGGAGAACCAGAAGAAAATGCGTCCGGTCCGAATGGGGTTTCCGCACCCGGTTGGCGGCATCCAACATGTTTTCCACAATTGAATTGTTGCCGCTGTCGATGTGGCTCCACATCACCGGCAGGTTGATATGCAGGACGAAGGCGTCGACCGTCTCGTTTTCGTATACGTGCTGCATGACCTGCCCACACACGGCGCCGTCGCCTTGGCGGAGCGTGCCGACCGGCGCATCGATCGGGTTCGCGATGCTTGTTCCCGGCGGCATGTTCATGGATGCCAGCGCGTCGCGTGTCTTTTTGGCAAATGGTGCGATTTCGATACCGCATTCCGCAAAGACATCGACGGCCAATACGCTGGTACCGCCTCCATTGCCGAACAATGCCGCGCTTCTGGTTGGGGACGCCGGGCGCGGATTCAGGAACTGGAAGGCCAGGAGCGTATCGATGAAGGTCTCCAAGTCATCGACGAGTACGGCGCCGGTTTGCCGGGACACGGCGTCCCAAAGACGCCGGTCGCCGGCCAAGGCTCCGGTGTGCGAAACGGCGGCCTGGTGTCCCAGCTCCGTTCGTCCGCCTTTCAGGACGACAACTGGTTTTTTCGCCTGCGCGCGGCGCAGCAACTCGAAGAAGCGCCGGCCATCGGCGACGCCCTCGAGATACATGCCGATGACCTTCGTTTCAGGGTCGGCGAGGTAGAATTCGAGCAAGTCGGCTGGGCCCAGATCGGCGCAATTCCCCAATGTCATTAATCCGCTGAACCGTAGCCCGCGTTCCTGGCCGCGCCGGATGATATCAATGCCAAGGCCGCCGCTTTGCGTAAAGACACCCACCGTACCGCGCTCCGGTGAGGCACCATGGGTCAGGGTGAGATTGCCGCGCGGTGAATACCCGCCGTTGCAGTTCGGCCCCAAAAGCCGGACGCCGGCGCGCCGTGCCGCGGTCATCAGCTCGTCCTGCAGATCTTCTTTGCCGGGTGTTTCCGCAAAGCCCGCGGCCAGGATATGGGCGAAGCGGACATTGCCGTTCGCTGCCGAAACGGCGTCCGGGACCCGCGCCGCGGGGATTGCGATATAGGCGTAAT
>JAPPPC010000840.1 GCA_028817685.1 Rhodospirillaceae bacterium | reverse complement strand
CTGCGCCTCGGCATCATCGTCGGCGGCGTCGACATGAACAGCAAACCGGGCGGCGTGATGTCCTGCGTCCATACCGAGACCGATCTCGAAAAGACCGCCGAGGCGGTCCGCGGCGCAGTGCGCATGCTGAAGGACGAAGGCGACATCGCCGCCTGACCGCGAAACGCCGGCGCGGTTAGTTTTGCGAGAGGAACGTCTCGATGGCGGACCGCGCCGGATGCTCGCGTAAATTCAAGGTATGCCCGCCTCGGGGATAGACCGTAACGGTCGCGGATGCCGCACCACCAAAAATTTCCGACGCCTCGCGATAGTCGAGACGCGCATCGTCGGCGGCGAGCAAGACGAGTGTCGGTATGGTATTTCGAGGCTTGGGCGCGATGGGCCCGTAGCGCACGAGTGATTGCGCATCGACCGCGAAACGCCGTTGTCGCCGCGCGTTCGACAGCGTCCTCCCGATATATTTGGCAAGTTGGCGTGCGGGATCGACAACGGGGTTGAGCATGACAATCGCTCTCGCCCCGATGCGATTGCCGAACCGATAGGCCCAATATCCCCCCAGCGACGTGCCGAGAACGACGACGCGGCGGTCTTTCAGCCAACGCGTTTCGACGTCGTCCAGGAAGGCGTTCGTGCCGTCCACATTCAGCGTTTCGTAGTTGATGCCGATCACCGTATGGGTCGCGCGGAAGGCCTCGCGAACCCGTTTGTAGGTGCTGTTCGGCACGGCGCTCCGAAACCCATGAAAAACGACGATGATATCGGTTCGCGCCTGTGCCGGCGCGGCGGCATCGGGCGAAAACACCGAATAGGGCTGGTAGGCCTTATCGCCGTATGGCGGATTGAGGTCGGGTTTTGCCATAGCGAACGATCCGGCGATCAACCAGACCGATATCGCGGCGAAGAATGATTTCATCTGCGAGATTTTACCCGAACAATCGCTTGGACAAGGCGCTGCTGTGGGGATGGATGCAGAGAAAGAAGAAATATCCGAATGCCACCGAAATGACAAAGCTGAAGGCCACCATGATGTAGGGGTCGGGACTGTCATGCCGCGGCACGTAATCCGGCATCAGGGCCTGGACGAAATACATCGCCGTGAAATGAATGGCGAAGACGGGAAAACAATATTGCGAGGCGGTCTGGATCGGCCGCAGAACGGGTTTCGCAAGATCGCCGTCGAAGAGGATCCGCCCCGCGGCGATCACAACGACGAGCGACGGCACGTGAACCCATTGCCACATGAACCGTTTGGCCATGCCGAGATATTGCCGGTAGTCGTACGGCGCCAGCGCCTTCGACCAACCGTAAACGGTCTCACCCGCGCCGGTGAATTCGATTGCGACGCTGAACGTGATCGCCGCGACCATGGCGAAGAAAGCCAAGACTCTGGCGCCCGCCGCGCTGAGCGACATGCCGAAACGGGAGGCGAGCGCGACCGGGTGCCAGCGCGCCGGTTCGATCCCATCCGGCCCGTACCAGCGGCGCTGAATCTCGAAGATAAGCACGCCGCCGAACCACAAGGGCGACAGCAACAGTACCGGAATACCCGCCACCGCCATGGCAACCACGATCGTCAGGACCCTAAGCCAACCGGACAGCAGATAAAGGGCCGCCGTCATCACGGTGTAGGCCATGATGTAGTCGATGATCCAGATCGCCTGGTTGGAGAACACCCCCTGGCCGACGGTCGTCTGGCTCCAATATTCGCCGGAGAAGGTCAGCAGGTTGAAGACGTCCAGCGCGACGCGCGCGAAGGACAGGTCGGGATCGAACTTGAACGTGTCCACCAGCGGCGCGCCAGCATGGACAATGTAAATATCCATGAAGAAAATCAGGACCGACGCCGGAATGAACATGGTCAGCATGATGTAGTAACGCTTGGCCACCTTCTTCAGGAACCGGCCGCCGCTATACATGCTGAGGGTCGTGAAATACCCGCTTATCAGCAGGAATGTCGGGATCGTCGCGCGGCCGATGATGGCGACATCAATATCGAACAAGATGTCGGGTTTGGTGGCATGTCCGACGAAGACCGCAGCGGTCGCCAGGATGCGCCAAAGGTGGATGAATGCCGGATATTGATTGGGAATATGCGCGCGCCGCTCAACCGCCAGCGCCGCGGGATTCAACTGCCTGACCTTGAGAGACTGAGACGCCATGCCCGGGCCCTTTTCGGTTCGGCGTCTACTATATCGCGACGAGCTTTATCCCGTAAGCAGCCGCGCACCCGCTGATCAGGCGGCAGCGAGCGCCTCGCGATAAGCCGCCCGCAGGCCCGATGACGCGTTATAGATCGGCGTATGGCCGCGCAGCAGTATTTGCGTGCTGCGCTCATACGCCGCGCTGGGCATGGTGATCTCACCGTCGCGCATCGCCCCGGCGATGGTCGCCTTTAGCAGTCCCGCCGGATTGGCCATCCGGACGACATGATCGCTCTCTTCCGGACCCAGCCCCTCGAGCCCCTCCACCATTTCATGTC
>JAPPPC010000002.1:5041-10533 GCA_028817685.1 Rhodospirillaceae bacterium | reverse complement strand
GTCCGCGACCTGGCTCACCGTGAGACCGCTCGCCGCCAGCTTGTCCGGATCGATATTGACCCATCGGTCTTTGTAGAAAGCGTGGTCGGTCACTCGAAAATCACTCCCGTTCCTGCAGTCGCCGGATGTTGAAAACAGATATGAGCGCGCGTCATGCCAAAGAGGCCAGTTTCATTTCGACGAATTGCAGCCGGTCCTGTCCCCACATAACGTCACCGTCTTCAAAGACGTAGCTCGGTGCGCCGAAGACGCCGCGTGCGATCGCTTCTGTCGTGTTCCGGGTCACGATTTGGTCCAGCGCGTCGTCGCTCGGGCCCTCGTTGCGGATCTTATCGGCGTCCAAGCCGGCGCGTTGTGCCGCCTCGCGCAACACCGCCCAGTCATCGATATTCTTGTCCTGCTCCCACAAGGATCGGCCAATCTCCAGCGTGAGGCGGACGGTATCCAGTTTTGCCAGCGCCGCGGCGATGACCAGGCGATTGCCAAGAATTTCTTCGGCGGGAAACACCGTCGGTGCCAGGACGATGGGAATATCGAGCGCCTCGCGCCAGCGCTGCAGTTCCATCCGGCGATACGCACGCCGCTGCGGCGACCGATCTTCCGGCATCTGCCCCCCGGTCGCCGCAAAGATATCCCTATAGCGGGTCGGCTTGGTCCGGACTTCGACATCGTATCGCGCAACCAGCTCTATAAAGCGATGGCTGCCCAGATAGGTGAACGGCGAGTCGATGAATATGAAATAGTCGATTACCGTCATGTGACATCCCTGCGGGTGAACCAGCGTCGAAACCGTAATCGACTCGTGGTCACGCGGCCTTGATTTTGGACCTTTTGACGTTGTCCAGGTTCTGCCCTTCGATTCGAATGAGCTTGGTGCCGGCCGAGATGATCGGCGAGTGGATATCGCCAACTTCGTACAGGTGGCAATCGCCGCGTTTGAGCGTATAGGTCTGCCGCGGTTCGACATAGGTCGGCTCGGCATCCGTTCCTTGTTTTGCGACAACCCAATCGGTCATGTCCGTGCCGCCTTCCGCCAGGCCATAGATCGCCCAGGCCGACCCGTGATCATGCGGCCATGCGGTGTCGATTGCTTTCTCGTACACATGACCGCAAATGCAAAAACCCAATTCCGGGTCTTCATATAGGACCTTGCGGGGTTGGCATTGATCGCTTGTCAGATGTTGCGCGACAAAATCGGTGTCAGTGAGAGCCTTCGATACGTGGTCGCAAACTTTGCGCTGTCCGGCGACACCAGGGTCCGCCTGCAATGCCACGCGAATGCCGGCGCGAAAATTGATCGTTTCTCACGCGCCACGTGAATTTTTCTAATGTCTGACGGTCGAGATTTTAGGCCGGCCGAACCAGCCGAAGAAAGGGTGCAATGATCGTTCGGTAAGCGCTCATCGCGACAAAGGGGATGCTTAGATCGCCCCCCGGCACTTCGATGGCCGCGGACCTGTCGCATTACAATTCCAAGCGAGCGCGGAAATTCGGCTGCGCTGCCTTAGCGGATAACCGCCAACCCGACGACGAATTTCAACATCGCGTTCAGCTCATCCGCCGCGTCTTCGAGCGAGCTGTTGTCGTTGATGACGTACCGGCGAAACACTTCGGACGCGACATATTTGATCGTTTTGGCCGCGACGTCGGTGTCGATGTCGGGACGGAGCTGCCCGCGGTCGCGCAACGTATTCAAGAGAATCGAGATGTGATCCCTGAACTGTTCTTTGACCATGAAATAGTCGAGACCGAAGGCGTCAGGTTCAAGCGCCGCGGTCGCGTGAATGACGCGCCAGAGTTCCTTGTCGTGGCGGTTTGCCCCGCGCATCTGTGCGATGAGCAATTCGCTGACCGCTTCGACCGGGTCCGCGGGCGGGTCTTCGGCGATGGCGGCACTGGCGCGCAACGATTCGGAGCGTCCGCTTGCCAGAACATGCTGCAGCAGGACGGGTTTGCTTTGGAAATAGTTATAGACCGTGCCGACGGCGACATCGGCGCGAAACGCGATCGCTTCGACGGAGGTCTCGTGATAGCCGTGGCGCGTGAAGAGCAGGGAAGCCGCCTTCAGAATGCGCGCTTCCCGTTTGCGCTTCTTGCCCGGCAGCACTCTGGTTCCTGTCCGGGTCGCGGTTTTCGTGAGATCGCCCAAAAACTATCTGACCTGCTGTTGGATTGACCGTTGCGTCGACGGGCCGCCGCTCGCCAATTCGCACGATATCCAGCACCCGTTGGATTTGCAAATTGAATAAATTCATTTTTGAATATAGTTTATTTCTCAAATTCAGACACTGACGATCCACGGCGAATTCGGAGACACTTCATGGACAGCCCCGTTATCACCTGCGACATCAAGGACCACATCGCGCTGGTGACGATGAACAACCCGCCGGTCAACGCCCAAAGTCCCGCCTTGCGCGAAGGCGTGACCGAGACCTTCGACCGCATCAGCGACCTACCCGAGGTGCGGGTCGCGGTGCTCACGGCCGCAGGCCGGGTCTTTTCAGCCGGCGCCGATATCAAGAGCCGCGCGGGGCAAGAGCGGCAGCCGGGCGACCAATGGGCGCACAGCCGCGGCGGCCGCGAAATGTTTCACTCGATCGTGGAATGCCGCAAGCCGGTGATCGGCGCGCTGAACGGTCCCGCGCTCGGCGCCGGCCTCGCCATCGCCGCCTCCTGCGACATTCTCGTGACTTCGGAAAAGGGTTCGCTCGGTCTGCCGGAAATCGATGTCGGGCTGCTTGGCGGCGGCCGTCATGCGATGCGCCTGTTCGGTCATTCGCTGACCCGGCGCATGATGTTCACGGGCTATCGGGTGCCCGGCCCGGAACTCTACCGGCTCGGTATCGTGGAAGCCTGTGTCCCGGCGGAGGAGCTGATGGACGTCGCCATGGGGTTCGCGACCGAGATCGCCTCGAAAAGCCCCATCGCGATCACCTTGGCCAAACATGCGCTCAACACGATCGAGGATATGAGCCTGCGGGACGGTTACCGGTTTGAGCAGAACATGACCGCCGAGCTTGGCAATTACGAGGATTCCAAAGAAGCGATGCGGGCCTTTGCGGAAAAACGCCCGCCGGTCTTCAAGGGCCGCTGATCCGCGTCGCCGGTCCTTCGGTAATTTGGAGCAAGCATTATGACCTATGCCGCCCCTTTCGCCGGCCTTCGCGTTGTCGATTTGACCCAAGGGCTGGCCGGTCCCGAGGCCGGCATGCTGCTGGCCCAATACGGCGCCGAGGTCGTCAAGGTGGAACCGCTGCGCGGCGACTGGGCGCGCGTACAGGGTCAGAGATATGGCGACTTTACGGATAAGGCGGTGTCCAACAACCGCGGCAAGAAGAGCATCGCGCTCGACCTGAAAAGCGATCAGGGCAAGGATGTGCTGCGCCGGCTGGTCCAGGACGCGGACGTGTTTCTGGAAGCGTTCCGGCCCGGTGTCATCGGACGGCTCGGTTTCGGCTACGAGGCTGTCTCGGCGCTCAATCCCGGTCTCATCTATCTGTCGATATCCGGCTTCGGTCAGACCGGCCCGCTCAGCGAGCGGCCCGCGACCGATGCGGTCCTGCAGGCCTTCAGCGGCCTGATGCAGGTCAACAAGGGATCGGTCGACGGGCTGCCGCACCGTATCGGTATCTGGCTCATCGACATGATTACCGGGCTGTACGCCTATCAGGCCATCGCCACCGCCCTGTACGCCCGGAAGACGGAGGCCAAGGGGCGCTTCATCGATTGCAGCCTGATGCAATCGGCTGCGGCGATCCAGGCGATCCGGATCATGGAGTTCTCGCGCTCCGGGGGGGAAGGCGTCGCGTCGCAAAGCCTTGTCGGGACGTTCAAGACGCAGGACGGCTGGATCAATATGACCGTCATGGACGACGAGACCTGGCAGAGGTTGTGCGGGATATTCGAGCGCCCGGACCTGATCACCGACCCCCGCTTCGCCGAGCGGCCCAATCGCTACGCCAACGATGCGGAAACCAAGGAAGTCGTCCAATCCGTGCTGGAAACGCAGCCCTTCGACTACTGGTCGCCGCGGTTGACCGAGGCCAAGATCCTGCACGAGCGGGTCAATGACTATCTCGATTTCCTGCAGCATCCGCATGTCGCCGGCGGCGATGCCATTCAATGGAACCAGCATCCCATGATCGGCAGGATTCCGGTGCCGAACATTCCGGGCGTCGCGCCGGCCGCGGACGGCGACGCGCGGGCGCACGCGCCCAGCCTCGGCCAGCATACCGGCGATATCCTGTCGGGCCTCGGCTACGGGGATGAGGAGATCGCGGCCCTGTACGATGCCGACATCGTCGCCGGGGGACGCTGAACGCCCTCAACAACAAGTGCAGTCGTTCGAGATCAAAGCCCCAGGATGCGGCGGGCGATCAGATCCTTCTGAATTTCCTCGCTGCCGCCGGCGATGGAGCTCTTCCGGGAATCGAGATATTCCGGTGCCATCCGGAAGAGGTAGTTCGGGTCCGGCAGCGCCCCCTTTCCCCGGATGGCTTCCGGGTCTGCCCGCATGGCCGTATATCCGCCGGCCGCGTACATGAGGTGCGCCACATCCTGCGTCGAGCGGTTCCGGCCGAGCTTGACCACGGACGCCTCTCGGCCGACGGCGCGGTCGGCGGTGACGTCCTGCATGATTTTTTCGGCCGTGCAGCGCAGCGACATGTACTCGATTTCGATTTTCGCCAGCGCCCGCCGGTAGTCGGCCGAATCCGCGACCGGCCCGCCCTCCACGGTTTCCGTGGCGGATATTTCGGCCAATGTGTCGAACATCTCTTCGATCATCATGATTTGCGTCATGTTGCCGCGCTCGTGACCGAGAAGATGGTTCGCCAGCTTCCAGCCTTCCCCCTCCTCGCCGATGCGGTCGGCGACCGGTACTTTCACATCGTCCAGGAAGACCTGATTGAACTCGTGCCGCCCGTCCATCCGCAGGATCGGTCGCACCCGGATGCCCGGCAAGTTCATGTCGATCAGCAGGATCGAAATGCCTTCGCGCTTCTTGCCCTCCTCGCTGGTCCGCACGAGGGCGAACATGCGGTCGGCGAAATGCGCGTAGCTGGTCCAGATCTTGGTTCCCTGGACCCGGTAATGGTCGCCGTCGCGGACGGCCTTGGTTTGCAGTGACGACAAGTCGGATCCGGCGCCCGGTTCCGAATAGCCCTGGCACCACAATTCCGAACTGTCCAGGATCCGGGGAAGGAAGCGTTCGCGCTGCGTGTCGCTGCCGAAGGCGAGGAGGACGGGCCCGACCATCCGCACGCCGACATCGCAGGTCCGCGGCGCCTTCGCCCGGTAGTACTCCTCCTCATAGACGGACCGCTCCAAAAGCGACCAGCCGGGACCGCCATCCTGCGCCGTCCAGTTCACGGCGATCCAGCCCTGCCGCGACAGGATTTCCATCCACCGGCGATAATCCTGGCGCGTCTACCCATCTCCGCGCCCACGCGACTCGGCAGGCGCGCGGATGCCGGCGTCGGCTTGAAAACAAA
>JAPPPC010000002.1:0-5031 GCA_028817685.1 Rhodospirillaceae bacterium | reverse complement strand
ATCCGGCCCTGTCAGCTCCGCACCGGCAGCGGTCTTGTCGCGGATATCGGCCGGAAGGTTGCGCTCGAGAAACGCGCGAACGGTCGCCCGAAACTGTTCGAGGTGCGCTGTGTCGTCGCTGTCGGTCATCTTGTCTGCCTTAAATACTGTGCTGCAATTGGCTTCGGGCGACGGTCTCGCGCGGCAACCGCATGCCGGTCTTCCTGCGGAACCCTCCGGGCCACCGAACCGCCGGACCCTGAACGCGCGGGCAACCGCAGCGCTGAGACTGACATAAATTGTCTAAGAAATAAATAGAATTCAAAAATGAACTCATTCATTTTTTGCGACTACAATTGGTTCCTATATTCGCATCGGCAGGTCGGGGCCGGCACATCGCCAAGTCGGGCCGGTCACATTGGCAAGACGCGGCCATTCATCAGCAACGGCGCGCGCGCCCGGCGGGGGCTTTGGACCTGACACGATGGACGCGGCCTCGCATGACCCGCCAAGAGGTTGCAGTTCCGCGCATCCTTCTATAGGGGAGGGGTTATCGGCGATCGCCTCGGGCCAACAAGCCCGTAACAGTCGCCTGCAACCGATCCGGCGCTTCCAATTTGGCCCCGGCCTCTGGAAAGAACATGACAGAATTCGAAGGCGTCGTTCCGGCGCTCGATCAGGCGCTGCAAGAGCGCGGCTATACGGAATTGACCCCGGTGCAGAAAGCCGTGCTGGTGCCGGAGTTCGATTCCGCCGATCTGCTGGTTTCCGCCCAGACCGGGTCCGGCAAGACCGTGGCGTTCGGCCTGACCCTGGCGCCGACCCTGCTGCAGGGCGCTGCGCGCTTTACCGATGCATCCGCGCCGCTGGCCCTCGTCGTCGCGCCGACGCGCGAACTGGCGCTGCAGGTCAAGCGCGAACTCGGATGGCTTTACGGACAAACGGGGGCGCGTGTCGCCTCCTGCGTCGGCGGCATGGATATGCGCACCGAGCGCCGCGCGCTGGAACGCGGCGCGCATATCGTGGTCGGCACGCCCGGCCGTCTGCGCGACCATATCGAACGCGGCTCGCTCGACACCGGTGCGTTCAGGGCGGTGGTCCTGGACGAGGCCGATGAAATGCTCGATCTCGGCTTCCGCGAGGATCTGGAATATATCCTGGAAGCCGCGCCGGCCGAGCGCCGCACGCTGATGTTTTCGGCGACCGTGCCGCGGGCTATCGCCACTTTAGCCAAGCAATATCAACGCGATGCCGTGCGTCTCAGCACGACGGCGGAGCGCGAACAGCATGAGGATATCGAATACCGCGCCCTCACCGTCGCCCCGAACGACCGGGAAAACGCGATCGTCAACGTGCTGCGCTATTACGAGGCGGCCAACGCGCTGGTGTTCTGCGCGACCCGCGCCGCGGTCAACCATATGACCAGCCGCTTCAACAATCGCGGTTTTTCCGTGGTCGCCCTGTCGGGCGAACTGAGCCAGAACGAACGGACCCATGCGCTGCAGGCGATGCGCGACGGCCGCGGCCGGGTCTGCATCGCCACTGACGTCGCTGCGCGCGGCATCGACCTGCCGAATTTGGAGCTCGTCATTCACGCCGATTTGCCGCGCAACCGCGAGGCGCTGCTGCATCGCAGCGGCCGCACCGGACGGGCCGGGCGCAAAGGGGTTTGCGCGCTGATCGTGCCCTACAATCAGCGCCGCCGCACCGAGCGGCTGCTGCAGTTTGCCAACGTCAAAGCGGATTGGGCCAAGCCGCCAGGCATCGAGGAAGTCGCACGGCGCGATCAGGAGCGGCTTCTCGAAGACCCGGCACTGACCGAACCGGTGGACGATGCCGAACGCGCCGCCGCGCGGGAACTGCTCGACCGGCACGGCGCGGAACAGATTGCCGCCGCGTTCCTGCGGCTTTACGCCAAGGACCGCACGGCGCCGGAGGAACTGATCGACAGCGGCCCGCCCGAGCGCAAGCAACGGCGCCGGGACGATTTCGAAAACGGCGTCTGGTTCTCGCTTTCCGTCGGCGCCAAACACCATGCGGAGGCGCGCTGGCTGATGCCGATGCTGTGTCGCGCCGGGCAATTGACCAAACGGGATATCGGGGCGATCCGCGTGCAGACGACGGAAACCCATGTCGAGCTCGCGCCGGACTGCGTCGACCGGTTCCTCGAAGCGGTCGGTCCCGACGGTATGGTGGAAAAAACGATTTCCGTCAGCCGCATGGAGAAAGCGCCGCCGCGGCAGGACCGCCCGCGCGACCGCAAGCCATCGGCACCGCGCCGTCCGCCGCGCGACCGCAGGCCGCCCCGCGACGATACCCCCAAGCCGGACCGCACGCGTGAAGCCGAATCCCCTGCGGCGAAACCGGCTGCTTCGTCGAAGCCGTCGGCCCCGCGCCGCCCGTCGCGCGACGAGACCGCCAAGCCGGACCGTGCGCGCAAACCCAAACCCGCACGACCGGCGGCAAAACCGGACGCCCCGCCGAAGCGGGCTGAACCGGTCAGCCCGCCACCGCCCGCTGAGACCAAAGAAACGGTGGCCGTCGATCCCAAGCCCCGCGCTGCCGCGAAGAACCCGACGAAGCAAGGCTGGGCCAAGGCGAAACCGAAGAAAAAGAAACCGCCGCGCGGCAAGACGGGGGACAAGAAGGGCCGCGCCGCGACCAAGGCAGGCTTCGGTCCCCTGAAACGCAAAAAGCCGAAAAAGAAGGTGGTTCGCGTTATCGAACGGTCGAAGAAACCGGACTGACCCGACAGGATCCTTCGGCCGGCCCTGCACACTTTCGCCGCACTGTTGCCGGGGCGTTGCCGGGGATCCGCTTTGCCGCCGGACGATCGCTACCCCGGACAGGGGGTGCCCGCCGCGCCCCATTTGAGCAGCGCGTCCTGGGTCTCCGCCAGGGAATGGGGCGCAGGTTCGCGTGTCCCGCCTGGCGCCCAGGCCCAGCGCAGGACCAGATCGTGGCCGATATGGGCCGCGACTTCCGCGATGGTGCGGTCGCCGTTGCGGGCCGGATCCTTCAGCTGTTCGCAGATTTCCCGCGACGATCGGCCGAACCAGGCGGCTTCCCGCGGTGCCATCTGCCACGCGTCGGCGATGCGGGGAGCGGTGTGGGGCAGGCGGTTGGCCTCCGGGTTTTGTGCCGGCAGAGCCGCGTGGCAGGTGCTGCAGGGGAGCGTTTCCGCGCCGGACCGGCTTTCGCCACCCTGAACGTTCATGCCGTGCGGCCGGGTTGCGCCATAGCTCGGCCCGGACCACATCGGCCGGCTGTCCGCGTGGCAATTGACGCAGCGCGGGTGGGATGCGACCGCGTAAAAAGTCTGCCAATTCTGCAGGCCTTCCGCGCGGCTGATCGAGCCTGACGGATATTTGTCGGCGCCGCGAATAAGGCCCAGCGGGTCGGCCAGTACCAGCACGGCCGCCATCAGCGCGAGCAGCGCGATATTCGACAGGATCGTTTTCACTTTCAAACCTTCCGCCTATCGAGTCCCGAACACCATGGTGGCGGCCGCGGCGCCGCTGAACGGCGGCCCGCAAACGCTACGCGAATTCGATGCCGCTGTCCGTCATCGGCAGCCGCGTGATCCGTTTGCCCGTCGCAGCATGGATCGCGTTGGCCAGCGCCGGGCCCACAGGCGGGACGCCCGGTTCGCCGACACCGGTCGGCGCCTCGGCAGAGGGGACGATGTGCACCGCGACCTTCGGCATCTCATGGATGCGCAACGGTTCATAGTCGGTGAAGTTGGACTGGTCGACTTCGCCATCGCTGAGCGTCACCTTGTTGCGCATCACCGCGCCGAGCCCGTACCCGATGCTGCCTTCCATCTGTGCCCGGATCACGTCCGGATTGACGGCGATGCCGCAATCGACGGCGCAGGTCACCTGCTCGAGCTTTACCCGGCCGTCCTGCAGCGACAGTTCGACCACCTCGGCAACATAGGTGTTGAAGGATTTGTGCAGGGCGACGCCCTGGAAGCGGCCCGGGCCAGGCCTGCCCCAGCCCGCCTTTTCCGCCGCCAGGCGCAGAACCGCGGATAACCGCCGTTGGTCCGCGTCGCCGTCCGCCAAAAGGCGCAGACGGAAGGCGACAGGGTCGGTCTGCAGCGCTTCGGCGGCCCGGTCGATCAAGGTTTCCATGGCGAAGGCCGTATGGGTGTGGCCGACGGACCGCCACCACAGCACCGGGATCGGCGTGCGGGCATGGGTCAGCCCGACGGAGAAGGCGGGCAGGGCGTAGTGCGTATCGGCGAGCCCCTCGACTGAGGTCGAATCGATGCCGCGCGGCTGCAGGATCGGTTTCGACGCGAGCCTGTGATCCCAGCCGGTGATCGCGCCATCCTTCAATCCGATGCGCGCCCGGTGCGCGGCCATCGGGCGGTAGAAGCCGCCCCGGATATCGTCCTCCCGGCTCGACATCATCTTCAGCGGCGTCTTGCCGCCCAAAAGGGCAAAGGCCATGGCGGCTTCGACCGTGTCGTCGGCCCTCTGCGTCGCGCGGCGTCCGAACGAACCGCCGGCATAGAGCGTTTCGATCACCACATCCGCGGGCCGCAGTCCCAGCACCTGCGCGACAGCCGGTTGCACGCCGCCGGGGAACTGGCAGCCGTCATAGAGGCGCACGCCCGTCGCGGTCGGTTCGATCACGCAATTGACCGGCTCCATCGGCGCGTGCGCCAGCAGGGGGAATATGTAATCGGCCTCGATGACTCGGTCGGCCTGTTGCAGGGCTGACTCCGTCGCTGCGAAATCGGCCCCGGGGCGGGCCTGATAGGTCGGCGCGTCGAGCAGACGGCGGTGGTAATCGGCCAGCGCGTCGGTCGACCGGGTCTCGGCCCGGGAAAAATCCCATGTAGCCGTTATCGCATCGCGCGCCTGCAGGGCGGCCCATGTGGTCTCGGCGAAGACCGCCACGGCCGTCTTGGTCGGCAGCGGTTTGGCGCCGACGAAACCCGGAACCGCCTTGGCGGCCTCCGCGTCAACACCGGTCAACAGCCCGCCGATCCGGGGCGCGCGCAGCGAAACCGCCGTCGCCCTGCCGGGCCGCTGGCCGGCG
>JAPPPC010000684.1 GCA_028817685.1 Rhodospirillaceae bacterium | reverse complement strand
CCCCCATGATGAGGCGTAACAATGTGGATTTGCCGGTCCCATTGCGTCCGACGAGGCCGACCTTATGGCCGCTGGGGACATTGGCCGTCGCGTTTTCGAGAAGGACCCTTCCGCCGATCCGGTATGTAAGATTATCGATGTGAAGCATGGACTCAGACCGGGTTCAACCGAGCAATCGGCGTAGCCGCTGCCGAGCGAAGGCAAGAACATTGCGTTCCGGTCCCTCGGGCCGCCCGGCAACGAACCATAGCAAAACGACCGTGGCGACGAAAACACTGACGCCGACCGTCACATCGCGCGCCAAGGCCAGTGCATGTCCTCCGAAGCCGAGATCGGGCAAGTGGCTGACCGCTGCCCACATCGCGGCGCTCGCGACCGCCGGGCGCCAGATCAGGGCGAGGAGATCTCCGATCGGTGCGTACCGCATGCGCGCAACAACGAGCAAGATGGCGAATACCATCAGCAGCATCAGGCCGGTCCGTGTCATGGCAATCGCGACGGGCCCGGATAGGTAGCCGGCCGCCACGGCCGCCGGCACCAGGGCGCAGGCGTACCCGACGCTCGCAAGCGCAAAGGCACGCTCGCCGCCACGGGCCAAGAAATAGGGTCTCACCCCCAGGAGAATTGCCTCAAAACCCGCAAAAATGCCGAGCCATTGGAAGAACGGAACCGCCGCTAACCACTGATCGCCCAACAGAAGCGGGACCAAATCCGGCGCGACGACCGACATCCCAATTCCCGCCGGCAGTGCATACAGCACGACAAGGCCGAATACCTGCAGAAATGCCTTGCGGGACTCGATTTCGTCATGTGCGACCTTCGCATAGGTCGGGATCAATGCGCGGCCGCTCGGCACGACGACCTCTCGCGTCGGCATGGTCGCGATTTCCGACGCCATGTAGTAGTTGCCAACCGTCGCCGAGCCGGCGATGCCACCGATCACGAACTCATCCACGCGTCGGCCGATAAATTGGCTGCCATGGTCGACCATCAACCATTGCGATACCGACCATAGTTCCCGCACTTTGGCGAAGCTGAACCAGGGCCGGTAAGAGGACATGGTATAGCTGAACGTGATCGTTACGCAGGACGCGGCGATCATGCCATAGGCGAGCGCGTGATAATCGCGCAGCCAGTACACCAGGCCCAGAACCACCACAATGTCGGTCAGCCGCCGGTAGAGCCAATAGCGGAACTCTTTGGCGAACTGCATGTTTTTCCGAAAGTCGACGACACCGATATTCTCCAATGCGTTTAGCACACAGCGGAACGCAATGATCTGCATAACCACTTGGACCCGGGGGTCGCCGTAATATTTCGCCACCAAGGGTGCGACGGAAAAGAGTATCACAGTCAACGACGCGCCCATCAGCAGTTTGATGGTCCACGCACTGTTGTAGTCTTCCCGTCCGGCATTCTGATTGCGGATCAAGGCGATGGCGACGTTCGTTTCGGATATTTCCGTCAGGAAGCCAACGATGATCATCGCCATGGCGATAACGCCAAAGTCGTCCGGTGCCAACAGGCGCGCAATAATGATGGTGTTGACGAGCCCGATCAGCTTGAGCGACCAGCGCATGGACACCATCCAGGCGGCACCCTCAACCATATGCCCCTGAACCGTCTTTACGTCCGGGGTCGCTCCACTCCCGCTAGAGTCGCTCATGCTACGAAACAATCATCGTGGCTGCCGGTACCGTCCGGCCGGGGCTGCCTTAGATGCCGCGGCCGATAGCCATGGCGTAGGTCTGCAAGTTGGACCAATGAACTGAAGAAATGATTTCGAAAATCTTCGAGAAAATAACCAAAGACGGAATCACGCGCCAGCCAAAGCCAATCTTGGCAGCATGGGAAATTGATCTGAGTCAGGGCTGGGGAACAAGACCATGCCTAAGTAAGAGGCCCAAGAGAAGCGGAGCCATGGAAAAGAAAACGCAAATCAATGTCTGGTATGTCATTGCCGCAATCTGGGCAATCGTTCTCGTGCAGCAATGGTGGAGCCATTCGCAGAGTGTTCAAACGATCCCGTACAGCGAATTCCAGACCTTGCTGCGGGACAACAAGATTGTACGGATCGGCATCGCGGAACAGTACATTCGTGGCACGCTGCGCGACGCGACACCCGATGGCCGGCGCGAAATTCACACATTGCGAGTCGAACCCGGTCTGGCGGAAGACCTCCAGAAATACGGTGTCGAATTCACCGGCATCACCGAGAGCAAGTTCCTAGCCAACCTGTTGTCTTGGGTCGTCCCGATCGCCGTCTTTTTCGGTCTTTGGCTGTTCGTCATTCGACGCTTCGCCAACAATGCCGGCATGAGTGGCTTCATGTCCGTCGGAAAAAGCAAGGCCAAGGTATACATGGAAAAGGACACGCAGGTCACATTCGACGACGTGGCGGGCGTGGACGAAGCGAAGGCGGAACTGCAGGAGATCGTGCAGTTTCTGCAGGAGCCCGACAGCTACGGTAGGTTGGGCGCTCGTA
>JAPPPC010000805.1 GCA_028817685.1 Rhodospirillaceae bacterium | reverse complement strand
TTCCGCATCCCCTCGCAGCCGGTCGAAGCAGGCGTTCGCCCCCTCGACGGAAACGTCGCCAAGCGCACCGGAAAACGCGGCGGACAGGGTGACTGATTGTTTCGCAACGAGAAGCCCGACCGCACTGAAAACACCCGCGGCCGGCGGCACGATAACGCGCCGTATCTCCAGACTTCGCGCGATGCCGGCACCGTGGACCCCGCCATTACCCCCGAACGCAAAAATCGAAAAATCACGCGGGTCACGCCCCCGATATGTCGTGACGCCCTTGATCGCCCGAACCATGGTCGCGTTCGCAACGAGATGAACCCCATAAGCCGCTTCCAGCAGCGGCAAACCCATCGGTTCCGCGACCGTGTTTCCCACCGCGTCGTGCGACAGTTTTGCATCAATGGGGACCGTTCCGCCCGCAAGGGCGGTCTGGCTGACATAGCCGAGCACGACATTGGCATCGGTAATCGTGGGCTCAACACCGCCCGCGCCGTAACAAGCGGGCCCGGGGACAGCGCCGGCGCTATCCGGGCCAACCTTGATCGAGCCAGCGCGATCGATCCGGACAATCGAACCGCCGCCTGCACCGACCTCGGAGATATCGATGACCGGCAGTTCCAAGGCATAGCCCGCGCCGCCTGCGATGGTGCCCGCTGCGCTGACCGACGCGCCGACCTCGTAGCTGTCGGCATAAATCAGCTCGCCGTTCTCGATCAGCGAGCCTTTTGCCGTCGTCCCGCCCATATCGAAGGTGATCGCGCTATCGATCCCCAGGGTCTCGCAGAGATAGGCCGCGCCCACCACCCCCGCAGCCGGGCCGCACTCGACGATTTGCGCGGGCTTCTCCAGCACCGATGCCGCGCCGACCGTGCCGCCGGACGACTGCATCATCGTGATCTTCGCCGGGCAATCCGCCGCACGCAGATCGTCGGTCATGTCTTTGACATACTGGCTGACGGTCGGCCCGACATAGGCGTTGATCACCGTCGTGCTGACCCGCTCGTACTCGCGAATCTCCGGCAAAATGTCGATCGACAGGCTGACATAGAGTTCCGGCAGCTGTTCCCGAAGAATCTCACCCGCACGACGCTCATGCTCGGCATTCGCATAGGAGTGCAGAAAGCAAACGGACACGGCTTCAACGTTTTCGGCGCGAATGCGTTCGGCGACCGCATACACGTCTTCCTCTTGCAACGGCGTGACGATATCGCCGTTCCCGTCCAGCCGTTCCCGGACTTCAAACCGCAGATTGCGCGGGGACAGCGGTGCGGGTTTCACGTAAAGCGGTTCGTACAGGCGCGGCACCCGAATGCGGCGCAGCTCCAGAACGTCACGGAACCCTTCCGTTGTGACCAGCGCGGTCTTGGCGCCCTTGCCTTCTAGGATCGCGTTCGTCGCGATCGTGCAGCCATGCACCATTTCATCCATGGAACCGAAGGACAGTTCCTGCTGCCGCACCAGGCGCTCCAGCCCGTCGATAACGCCGCGGCCGTACCGGTCGGGCGTCGACGGCACCTTGCTGGTATGCAGCAAACCGTCCGCGTCGATATAGGCAATATCCGTGAACGTTCCGCCGATATCGGAACCAACGCGCCATGTCATAAATTTATGGACCCTGTTCTCAGTCGGAGAGAGGCGGCCGGAGGCATTGGCCACCAGCACAGTGTGAACCAGACCGGTCTAAACGTCGATACGCTCCGTCACGCTTCGCGTCATATACCAGCTCGACAGCCATGCGGAATGACGGCCGGTGCCGCCGGCAATCGTGATGATGAAATCCTCGGGCGCATAGACGATCGGCACCATGAAGTCCGGATCGTTCTCGTCATACTCTTCCGGCCAGACACGGAAATTCCAATAGGAGCGGTTGCGGAGGTCCTTCATCGGCATCCGGGCATGCTCGAACAGGTACTCCTGAACGTCCTGGCGCGAATAGCCATCCTTGGCGATCTCCGCCGCGTGCTCCGGCCCCAGGACCAGGCCGATCGCTGTCCTATTCACTTGATGTAGATAATTCACCAAGCCCATCCGCCGCATGGACCCGGCGATGGTTTCGAGATTACCCAGACCGGTTTCCTGACCGCCTTCGTTGATGTAATGCACACCGCGAAGACCGATCACGGTGACCGTCGAATCCGCCAACCCGAAGCCGCGGTTGACCCGGAGCGGATCCCAAGGGTTTTCCGCCTCGTTCTCGCCGAAACAAAATGAATAGCGGCCCGGCCATGCCTGCGTTCCCTTATCCATCTCACCCGGAACGGCGCCGGCGATATTCCGGATGACCAATCTGAGCGCGCGCCCGATGGTGGCATTCGGCCGAAAGCCCGATCCGAAGCACCCCGTGCCGCTATTGATGCCGATTTCCTCGCCATACGCACCGCTGACGATAAACACCGGTGCCGCGCCACCCGTCGTCGTCGATACGCTGCCGAGGTTGTATTCCTCGCGCAGCATCGCCCGGACACCAGCCAAGACAACTGGAAAATATTCCGGCCGGCACCCCGC
>JAPPPC010000628.1:1363-2496 GCA_028817685.1 Rhodospirillaceae bacterium | reverse complement strand
GGACAAGGGTGAACTGTCCCTGTTGTATTTCGATCAATACGTCGTCGAGATTGCGGCGAGCCAGGGTCCCGGTTATTTGCGTTTTCGTGATCCGCGCGAGTGCTATCTGCACGAGCTTCTCAACCCTGGCGACAGCGATGGGGAACGAGCCCACCGTAACAAGCTGATCGCCGAAGGCCATAACCGGATCACATCCCTGATCTTGCCATTCACCTATTCAGCGATGGGGCTCGCTCTGCTCATGGCTGCCCCATTCAACAGACGCGGCCAGATCCGCATCACAATCCTGGCGGTTCTGGCCGTGAGTTTGATCGCTGTCGGGCATATCAGCGTGCACAATCTGGCTGGCCGTCATCTGGCATTCGTCCCTATTCTCTACGCGATTGCGATCGGGCCGCTCCTGGTGGCGCTGTATATGCTCACCGGATCCCGTCGGCGTCCCATTCCGGCATTCAACCCCGCAGCGTGAGGCGAAATGGGACTTTCCGCGACATTGTCGGCCTATCTCGCGCGCCACATCGCTTTCTGGTTGGCCTCGGTATTCGCCGGTGTCACCGGTGTCGCGTTTTTGTTCGACACCGTCGAGATGCTGCGCCGTTCTGCCGGAAAGGCCGACATCGGCATGATGACCGTTCTGCAGATGAGCGTTTTGAAACTGCCCCATTTGGTGCAGCAAATGTTGCCCTTCTGCGTGCTCTTGGGCGCGACTCTCGCCTTCTGGCGCTTGGCGCGAGCCAACGAACTGGTGGTTACCCGCGCTGCAGGAATTTCCGCCTGGCAGATATTGGCGCCGGCGACAGCCATTGCCATCCTCGTGGGTGTTATCCAGGTTTCCCTGTTCAACCCGCTCGCGTCAGCCATGCTGTCTAAATACGAGCAACTGGAGACGCGCTACCTGAAGCGTTCGGTGAGTATGCTTTCCGTTTCCAGCACGGGGCTTTGGCTGCGACAGTCTGATGCCACCGGCCAATCCGTCATCCACGCAAGCCGCGTCGCGCAAAACGACATGTCGCTGCACGACGTGATCATCTTTCTTTTCGAGGGGGAAGATCGCTTCATCGGCAGGATCGATGCCGAAAATGCCCGTTTGCGCGACGGCTATTGGGATATCCGCAATGCATGGATTTCATCTC
>JAPPPC010000628.1:0-1353 GCA_028817685.1 Rhodospirillaceae bacterium | reverse complement strand
CCTACCGGGTCGCCGAACACCGGTTGGACACCGACCTAACGCTCAACAAGATTCTCGACAGCTTCGCCTCCCCCGAAACGATGTCTTTTTGGCAATTGCCAGGCTTTATCGAAACCTTGGAAAAAGCGGGATTTTCAGGGCATCGCCATAAGCTTCATTGGCACTCCCTACTGGCAAGTCCACTGCTCTTGGCGGCCATGATCCTGGTCGCCGCGATCTTCGCGTTGCGTGCATCGAGTCGCGCCGGTGCGGCCTTGTCGATCAGCGGCGCCGTTCTCTGCGGTTTCCTGCTTTATTTCATGTCCGATCTCGTCTACGCGCTCGGCCTTTCTGCCAGCATCCCGACACTATTGGCCGCCTGGACCCCGGCAGGCGTAAGCACCCTGCTCGGACTCAGCGCCCTGTTTCATATCGAGGACGGATAGCGTTGCTCCGCGCGATCCGCATAGGTCTGGCAGCCATTTTAATCGCTGCGGCATCTGCCGCCGCCGCGCAATTGTCTGGCGCACCAGCGGTGATTCAGGCGGACACCGTGACGCACGATCAAGAACTCGGCAACGTCGTCGCCAAGGGTAATGTCGAAATTTCCCAGGATCAGCGAATTCTCTTTGCCGATACAGTTACGTACAACCAAAAAACCAATACCGTGACCGCCTCGGGCAACGTGATCCTGCTTGAGCCGACAGGCGACACGCTGTTCGCAGAATATGTTGAACTTGGCGACGATATGCGTGACGGCGTCATCGAGCAGATCCGAGTTCTCCTGGCGGACGACAGCCGTTTTGCCGCTGTCAGGGGTAAACGCAAGGGCGGCATCAAGACGACTTTGACCAAGGCGGTGTATTCACCCTGCAAGGTCTGCGAAGACGATCCGGAAAAGGCACCACTCTGGCAGCTGAAGGCGTCGACGATCGTGCATGACCAAAATGCCCGTGAGATACGCTATCAGAATGCGCGTCTTGAGATGTATGGCGTGCCGGTCGCTTACACACCTTTCTTTTCGCACCCCGACCCAACGGTAAAACGGAAGAGCGGGTTTCTGACCCCGTCCTTCGGCTTGAGCGGCAATCTTGGCGCCTTCATCCAAATTCCCTACTTTTGGGCAATTGACGAAAGCCAGGATGCTACGTTTTCGCCGATATATACGCGTGACGAGGGCGTGGTGTTTGCCGGGGAATATCGCCGGCGTTTCAACGCCGGAGAGTTCGAGATCTCCGGTAGTGTCGCTGAAGCAGACCGGAACATCGGCACCGATTTCACAGAAGATGTCCGCCGCAACGAAATACGTGGCCATATCTTCAGCAAGGGACGATATGAAATCGACAGAACCTGGCGCACCGGCATCGATGTCGA
>JAPPPC010000229.1:530-10646 GCA_028817685.1 Rhodospirillaceae bacterium | reverse complement strand
GTCGTACCCTGCGAGGGCGAAGGCCTTGAACATGATATCCGGACGATGGTTCCGGATCGCGCCGGACGACAACTCTACCCCATTGCAAACGATGTCGTACTGATAGGCCTTGATGGTCAGCGGATCCTGGTTTTCCAGCGCATCCAGCCCGCCCTGCGGCATCGAGAACGGGTTGTGGCTAAACTCGAGCGTACCGGTCTCCGGATCCATCTCGTACATCGGGTAGTCAACGACCCAGCAGAACCGGAACGCGTTCTCCTCCACCAAGTCCAAATCTTCGCCGAACTTGAGCCGCGCCTTGCCGGCAAGGTCCGCCGCATCCGCCGGCGACCCCGCGGCGAAGAACACCGCGTCCCCATCCGACAAGCCGGTCGCCTCGCGGATTGCGAGGACACGATCGTCGTCCAGATTTCGGGCGATCGGGCCTTTCCCGCCGCCTTCTTCGAAGACGATATAGCCGAGGCCCGGCGCCCCTTCCTTGCGCGCCCAATCGTTCATATTGTCGAACCAGCTACGCGGCTTCGCACCACCACCGGGCGCTGGAATAGCACGCACAACCGATCCCTTTTCAATGGCTTGCGCGAAGATCTTAAACCCAGATTCCCGAAACGCTTCGGTTACATCGACAATCTCGAACGGTATCCGCAGGTCCGGTTTATCGGACCCGTACTTCAGCATCGCTTCGTCGAAGGGAATACGGGGAAACGGCGGCTTGGTCACACTGCGACCATCCGCAAACTCCTCGAATACGCCGGCCAAGACCGGTTCCAACGCCGCGAACACGTCCTCCTGCGTGACGAACGACATTTCGACATCGAGCTGATAGAACTCACCGGGAGAACGATCCGCCCGGGCGTCCTCGTCGCGAAAGCAGGGGGCGATTTGGAAGTAGCGGTCGAAGCCGGCAACCATGAACAGCTGCTTGAACTGCTGCGGTGCCTGCGGCAATGCGTAGAACTTGCCGGGATGGGTCCGGCTGGGGACCAGAAAGTCACGCGCGCCTTCAGGCGACGTCGCCGTCAGAATCGGGGTCTGGAATTCGGTAAAACCGGCGTCGACCATACGGCGCCGGATCGATGCGATGACGTTGGAGCGCAACAGGATGTTGCGGTGCATCTGCTCGCGGCGTAGATCGAGGAAGCGATAGCGCAAGCGGATGTCTTCCGGATACCCCGCATCCTGATTTACCGGCATCGGCAAGGGGTCCGCCGTAGACTGAACGTCGAATGTCTGAATCTGCAGCTCGACTTCGCCCGTCGGTATCCCCGGATTGATCGTCTCATCGCTTCGGCGCACGACCGGTCCCGTCACGGTAATGACGGATTCAAGGGGGAGCGCTTCGATTTCGGGGAACAGCGGGCTGCTGACATCGACAACGACCTGTGTGGTACCGAAATTGTCCCGCAGGTCGATGAACAGCAAATTGCCATGGTCCCGTTTCCGGTCGATCCAACCGGACAGCCTTGCGTCGCTGCCGGCCTGTTCGGCGCGCAATTCGCCGCAATTGTGTGTGCGATAGGTATGCATCATTTTTCGTGTCGGTGAGGCGTGGATTTCGGCGCGCAAAGGGCACGCATTCCGCCGCGTTGTCAAGACGGCGCGTTACGAACGTGAGAAACTCGGCGCTAGGTCCTTTTTGCCCCTGGCGACTCAGTGTAGTTTCCCTGGCCATGGAAATTACACCCATCTCGACATCGGACGCCCTCGCCGAATTCTGCGAGAATCAAAGAAATTCCGACTATATCGCCATTGATACGGAATTTCTGCGCGACCGGACCTATTGGCCGCAACTTTGTCTCGTACAGATTGCCGGTTCGGCGGAATCCGCTGCGATTGACACCTTGGCCGCGGATATCGACCTGACACCGCTTTACAATCTGATGGCGGACCGTGACCTTCTGAAGGTCTTTCACGCGGGCCGTCAGGATGTGGAGATCTTTTTCCACGGCATGGGATCGATCCCGGAACCGCTGTTCGACACGCAAGTCGCGGCCATGGTCTGCGGATTCGGTGATCAGGTCGGCTATGAGGCGCTTGTTTCGAAGCTCGTCGGTGCCCGTATCGACAAATCCTCCCGCTTCACGGACTGGTCGCACCGGCCGCTCTCGCAAAAGCAACTGAAATATGCCCTCGCCGACGTCATTCATTTGCGCCCGGCGTACGAAAAGCTGGCAGATACGCTGGAAGAAAGCGGGAGAACGCATTGGCTCGATCAGGAAATGGATATCCTGATGGATCCGGAAACCTACCGGCTCGACCCGGAGACCGCTTGGCGCCGCATTAAAAGCCGCAACAAGAACAGGCGGTTCCATGCGATTTTGCGTGAACTCGCCGCTTGGCGGGAACGCGAAGCGCAGGGCCGGAATATCCCGCGCAACCGCGTCATGCGCGATGACGCAATTCTGGAAATAGCCGCCCAAGCCCCCGGCTCCTCGGATGATTTGAAACGCATGCGCGCGGTACCGAAGGGGTACGTGAATGGTGAAAAATCAGGCACTATTCTGGACGCCGTGAGGCGCGGCAAAGAGGTCCCGGAAGCGGACCTGCCGCGCCTTGAAAAGCCTAACCCGCGTCCGCCGAAAATCGGTCCTGTCAGCGATCTGCTGAAGGTATTGCTGAAGCATGTAACGGAGACGCAAGACGTTGCCCCGCGTCTGATCGCGAGCGCGGACGATCTCGACCGTATTGCCGCGGATGATAATGCCGATGTCCCCGCCTTGAAGGGTTGGCGACGTGAACTGTTCGGTGAACAGGCTCTGGCGCTCAAGGCGGGACGCGTTGCGCTGACCGCAAAAGGCAGCCAAACCGAGATTATAAAGATCGGCAAAGGATCGAGCTGATGTGGATGCGGCTCGTCTTCTCGATGAGCGTCATTCTCGTTCTACCGCTGCCGGCGTTTGCCGATCCCCCGCGTCTCGCCCTACCCATCGACTGCGAGATCGGACCAGACTGCTTCGTGCAGCAATATGTCGACCAGAATGCAGGCGTTGGCTATCGGGACTATCGCTGCGGACCACTTACATATAACGACCATAAGGGAACCGATTTCCGCCTGCGCAGCCACGCTTCGCTTGCCAATGAGATCGCCGTCGTCGCGGCCGCGCCGGGCACAGTGAAACGGGTCCGGGACGGCGTGCCCGACGTCGATGCTCGCCTTGTGGGGCGCGACGCCGTACTCGACGTCGGTTTGGGAAATACCGTCATCATCGATCATGGCGGCGGATGGCGCACCATATACGCCCATATGAAACGGGGCAGCATCGCTGTAAAACCGAAGCAAACCGTCCAAGCGGGACAGAAACTGGGTCTGGTCGGATTGTCCGGCCTAACAGAGTTCCCGCATGTGCACTTTCAGGTTCAGTTCGGCAATCGGGTTATCGATCCCTTCGTCGGGCTGGAAACGCATACCGGTTGCGAGGTCGGCAAGAACGCATTGTGGCGACCAGAAACCCTGACACAGCTCACCTATCAGCCCACAAGGCTCTTGCAATCCGGTTTTTCAACGCGGCCCATGAAGCGCGCGGCGCTGCAATACGGGCTACATGGGCGAAACGTCCTTTCGCGCAAGCGCGGCAACCTGTATTTCGGCGTCTTCGTGGCCGGCCTTTATCCAGGCGACAAGTTCGTCATGCAGATCTTCGATAGCCAGGGAAAACAGATTCGAGCCGGCAGCAGTACGATGAAAAAGTCTGCCGCCGTGCAGTTCCGAAGCCTTGCCCACGAGCAGGCGACACCGCTTCCCGCCGGGCAATATCGGGCCCGTTTCACACTACTTCGAACGAAGGAGAAAAAAACAGAACGGGTGATCGCGATAGAACGCCTCGTGACCCTGCGCTGACTGTGATTACCCGATCGCCTTTCGTTGCGGCTCGACATAGGAAAAATGCGCTTCACAGCGCAGCACCTTGGCCAACGACCGGAAACGCCGCTGCACGGTGTCTCCCACCAAGACTCCGGCGCTCTCCGGCAGTTCGAAGATCAACCGATCGTCTTCTCGCCGAATGTGGCTTTGCTCGAGCAACGAGATCACGCCACCAGACAGCGTATAGCCAAGGCGCATTGCCAACCCAGTCGCGCGCGCCCGTCGCGCCACCTTTTTGTCCAGCAGCGGTTCCAGGAAGCGGTCAAAAAGCCTTTGGCGAACCTGCGCATGCCGCGACGCGACGGCGAGCCCCATAAAAGCCCGCCCCGAATGATCAACACCGATCATCGGGTAACGGAGAATTCGCAATAGCGCATGCTCGACCCGATAATCCGGATGCTCGGACCATTCGAGATCAGCCAGTAGGCAAGCAGCCCGCCGTAATCGCCGTTCAGCTTCGGTTTCCTTGGGGAAAGCCGGGCTCATCCAATGAAACAAGGCTTCGCCATCGACGGTCGCGCGCCCCGTCATCCACGCCAAATTGAGACATGCATCGATGAGCGGGTCGTCCGATTTGACCTTGGACGGCAGGCGATCGAATACGCAGCCCTCGCGCAGACCATAGGCGGAGAATACAACCTTGGTTACACCCGATTTCTCGATCAAGCGACTCATCAATTGCGCCGCAAAGGGAAGCGTTCCCACACGTTTTTTGGAAATGCCGCCATAGAACTTGCCCAGCATACCGTGTTCGTCCAAGGCGACGGTATTGGCGAATGCAAGGGCCTGTTTACCCGGGATTTCGTAATGATGGGCGACCAGCAGCGGGTAGTCCGTCAGGTTCATATGGATACGCGCCATCGCCCGCCACGCGCCCCCAACCGCGTAAAAGGTCTTGCCCTGTCCGGAGCCGAGCCAGCCGGCACCCTCGAGATGTTCGTCGATCGCTTTTAACGCTGAGTCTCCACCCATGCCGTTTCGAATGGCCAACCGAATCGGTCCGATGGGCAATGTCGCCTGCCGGTGTATCGTGCCCTCTCCAACGCGGACAACCTCGAAACTGGCACCGCCGAGATCCCCGACCAGCCCGTCGGCCTCAGGGATCGCGGAAAGAACACCAAGGGCCGAAAGCCTTGCCTCCTCCTCTCCCGGTATCGGTTGAATTTTGAGCCCGCACCGCTGCTCAACCGCGTCGACGAAGGCGCCGCCATCCTCGGCCTCTCGAACCGCGGCCGTCGCGATCACTGTCAGATCGTCGACCCCCATGGAATCGGTCAAGACGGCAAAGCGCTGCAATGCATCCAGCGCCATGGCAACGCCCTCGGGATCGAGCCGTCCCGTACTGTCAATGCCGCGGCCCAAGCCGCACAGCACCTTTTCATTGAAAACCGGCATGGGCACGCGCCGCGCCGCATCGTAAACGACCAGACGTACCGAGTTCGAGCCGACATCGATCACCGCGACCGGACGAGCGTCAGGCTGCGCATTTATCGATCGTCCGCGTGTGAGAACGCCTGGCACGTCGTCAACCCCTATTCGTCGAACGTCCGGCTTTGCGGGTACCGGCGGCCTTTGATCCGCCGAACCAGTGTCAGCCGCGACAGCCCACTAAAGACTCGGGATTAATATAGTGTAACTCGGCAGGATTTTGGGTGTCGCTGACACTGAGCGGTCAATTTGCCGCGCCCTACATCGTGCTGTTGAAACTGCCCCCATCCATCAACAGGTTTTGGCCCGTCATGAAACCCGCATGGGCGCCACAAAGAAAGGCGCAGGCTTCGCCAAACTCGTACGGATCGCCAACCCGTCCGGCCGGATTATCCGCCGAACGCGTTGCGAGCATTTCATCGTAACTGACGCCCGCATTATCGGCCTGGACCTGGATATTGCTGCGGAACCGGTCCGTGTCGAACGGTCCCGGCAACAGGTTGTTGATGGTCACGTTGTGGCGGATCGTCTTGCGAGATAGACCGGCAATAAAACCCGTTAGGCCGGCGCGTGCGCCATTTGACAGACCGAGTATCTCGATCGGCGCCTTCACGGCGGCAGAGGTCACGTTGACCACGCGTCCGAACTTGCGCTCGATCATGCCGTCCACAGTCGCCTTGATGAGGAAGATCGGCGTCAACATGTTCGCATCGACGGCCGAAATCCAATTGTCGCGATCCCAATTGCGGAAATCGCCTGGCGGCGGGCCCCCCGCATTGTTGACCAGGATGTCAGGCTGCGGACAGGCGGACAGGACAGCCTCTCTACCCGCATCCGTCGTAATGTCGCAGGCAACCGCCGTGACCTTTGCACCGGTTTCCTGACGGATTTCTTCAGCCGTCGCCTCAAGCGTCTCAGCGGTTCGTGCGTTGATCACCAACTCGACACCTTCGCGTCCCAGCGACATGGCACAGGCGCGGCCAAGCCCTTTGGACGCCGCGCAAACGATGGCCTTGCGGCCGGAAATACCTAAATCCATGTTTCATTCCCTCCCTGAATTGGAATCCTCTAATGCCGCCATGACCTCCCGGGCCAGCGGAATGGTTATCCTTCGGTGTGCAGCAAGCGCCGCCCTATCCAATGCCACGACAAGCGTTCTCGCCGCCGCGAAGGAACGTTCCATGCGCGCCAAAACATATGCCAAAACCTCACCGTCGACCGGCACTTGCCGGTCGCCAAACAGCTTCACGAGGACCGCACCGATCAGTGCATCATCCGGACGCCCTATGGCGACAGCGGGCGCGGCATTCAATCGTGAACGTAGGTCGGCGAGTCCGACCATCCAGCGCGAAGGCGGCATTCTGCCCGCCAGCAGCAAATTGCCTCCCGCCTCCCCAATCATGTTGTAGAGATGCAGCAACGCGCGCTCGTCGATTCCGGAGCCTGCATCATCGACAATGACGTTATGTCCCTGCGCCATCACACGGTCCAGCGCCAATTCCGACAACTCCCCAGCACTCAGCAGTTGGGCACCGCTGCGATTCATCCATATATGGGTCAAATGCGTCTTACCGCAGGCCGCCGGGCCATGCAGCGCCAACGCCGGGCCTGGCCAGTCCGGCCAACGGTCCAACCATGCCACCGCGTCCTGGTTGCAAGGCGCCACCAGATAGTCTTCAACGCCGTGGGCCGATCGGTGCCCCAGGTCAAGGACCAGCTGCTCCGTCACCCTTCCCCCTCCGTTTCGCTTTCGACCGGCGAGACCATCTTCGACCGATACATCGGACTATCGAGGTAATGTCCCAGGACGAAACGGGCAAGCACACCGATGACCGCCATGATCGGTACCGCCAACATGACACCAACGAAACCGAACAAGCTGCCTCCTGCCAGAAGCGCAAAGATGATCCACACAGCGTGGAGCCCAACCCGGTCACCGACCAGCTTTGGTGTCAGGAAATTTCCCTCAAGGACCTGACCAGCACCGAAAACAGCCGCGACCATTGCGATCGGCACCAAATCTCCGAACTGCGCGATCGCAATTCCCATCCCAGCGACGAAGCCGAACAACATGCCAAAATAAGGGACGAAAGAGATTAAGCCGGTCACAAATCCGACAATCATGCCGAAATCCAAACCGACAAGCGACAGGCCAATGGCGTAGAATACGCCGAGCAGTACACAAACCATGGCTTGACCGCGCGCAAAACCAGCCAAGGTCTCATCAATCAGCCCGACCTGCTCGCGTATCATTTCGACCCGGTCACGCGGCAACCAGCTATCAACCTTGCCGACAATCCGGTCCCAGTCCCGCAAGAGATAAAACGTGACGACCGGCGTGATAATCGCCAGGGACAGCAGAGACAGCAGGGTACCCAAGCCACTGATCACATGATTCGCGAAACCAGCCGTATAGGACAGCGCCGTCTTCGAAGCCGTTGCAAACAATTCTTCCAATTGTCGGACCTGCTCTTCGGCCAATCGGCTCTCGACGAGGCTCATCAGAAGAACGATTTTTTCGCGCAATGCGGTGAAATAACCCGGCACCCGCTCCGCGAACTGGATCAGCTGCGCTGAAATGAGCGGAATCAGCAACATGAGAACGGCAACCAGGATCGCGAAGAAAACGAACGTAATCAGGCTCGTTGCGACAGTCCGCGAACAACCCCACTCTTCGAGCTTGTCGCAAGCCGGGTCCAGGAAGTACGCGATCGCCATCCCGGTCACGAAGGGCAATAGGACATCGCCCAAGACAAAGACGAGCGCCAGGAAGACAACGAAACCGAGAAACCAGGCGAAGGCTTGCTGCCGTGCGGTCATCGGCCCCTCTCAAGTCGCTTGCCGGTCGCGATCGCATCCCCCGCGCGTCGCCATTTCGGATCGACCCGAACGCCGAAAACCCACCGGCCCATATAGGCCAACCCGGAAAGTGCCGTCGTGACGCCGACGAGAAAGGCCAGCGTGGGAAGGCTGCCGAAATCTGGGATCCCAATACCGAGATTGCCAAGCAGCACGGCGATCAGAAGTATTTGCAACAGTGTATTGAGCTTACTGATGAAGAATGGTCGCATTTCCACCGGCCGGTCCAGCGTATGGAATAAGACGGTACCGCCGATAATCAATACATCCCGAAATACGACCAGGATCACCAGCCAGGCATTGATGTGCCCTGCCTGCCCCAAAGTGATATAGGCGCTGACCAGCAACGCTTTATCAGCAACGGGATCCAGATAGGTTCCCAGTGTGGTGACAAACCCGAAACGTTTCGCAATGAACCCGTCCAGCGCATCCGACACGCCGGCGATAACGAACACCCAAAAAGCGGCAGCGATTTCACCATGAATGATCAGCCAGACAAGCAAAGGCACCGCGAACAGGCGTGCCAGCGTTATCAGATTGGGAATGTTTCCGGCGATCGCGCTGCGGGACATATCGTTACCGGCCGGACCCTGACAGCAAGGTCCAGACCGCCTTGTCCGCCGCGTAACTTAGGTCCAATTCGCTCTGTGCCATTGCAAGACGGAGTTGGTCCGCACTCCCGAGATAGGCAAGCTCCACTTCCGCCCGGTCAACAGACAACTGCAGAACGTGCAACTCTTTGACCGCCGCGATGCTGTTGAGGCGTTCGCGAACGGAAAGCCACTCGCCGAGATTGTCTATAGGAACTTGAACGACAATGCGCTGCTCGACGCCGCGCTCAAAGATATTTTTCTGCTTCCAGCCATCTTCAACGGCAAGGGCGACGCTCTTCGCCGCTTGATCCAACAATTGATCACGTGACCCGTTGGCTTGCGATTCGAACTTCTGGAATTCGGTCTGCCCGGTTCTGTTTCCGCCAAAGCGCGACGTCGCAACCTCCACCCGCAGCAACCCGAATGTCTGATCCACAATAAGCAAGGCGACAATGACCATTGTCTCTCCGGCGCCATATCGGCTCGCAATTTCCGAGAGTTTCGCTTTGTCGCCAAGGACGGCCTCTTCGGCACTGATCACCGCGACATCTGACAAATCTCCAACGGGCAGCAATAAAGGCTGTAATCCATTGCGCCGACCAAGGCGGGACCAGGCGGCAAACCAGGGGTTCGTATCCTCCCAAAGTGCGGTCGCCCCCGCGGTCTGAAAAACCGGAAGAACGAGGACCGGGCGGCTAGCTGTCTCCGCAAAGGGAATATCGGCGTCGTGCAATACTTTGCGCACCCTGTCGGCTTTGAACCTCACCGTGAGGGTTGCGATATAGCGGCCGCCACCAAACTTCTCGCGGTCGACCGAAAAGTCCCTCACCAGGGCGGTAACCGCTTCTTTTGCAGGATCGGGGAGACGATCATGGTCGCGCTGCAGGGTTAGCCGCTGCAACAAGGTCCGAAAAGCATCCATTTCACCTTGCGCGATGCCGGTAGCCTTTGCGGCAAGCTCGTTGTCGGCACGAGCATCGACAGCGACACCGCTTACACTGAAGATATCCCGACCCTGTGCGAAGCCGGCAGTTGCCGACATCGCCATAGAGACCAACACAGCTCCGAAAGCGAGAAGAGCGTTCTTAAGCATCCGCGCAAATCCCCTGTCCGGCGTGTCGCCAACGTAAGGCCTTTGAAACGCAATGGACACGATGGAGGAGCATTGCAAACCCTCCCGGATAAAGTATCTTCTGCGCCCGTTGTATACCTCGTAGCCCCATGAGGAAACCATAGCGCAAGAAACAGCAGATAACGGTCTTTCGTACCGTGACGCCGGTGTCGATATTGACGCGGGGAACGCGCTTGTCGAAACCATAAAACCTCTGGCGCGGCAGACTTCCCGTCCCGGCGCGGATGCGGCATTGGGTGGTT
>JAPPPC010000229.1:0-520 GCA_028817685.1 Rhodospirillaceae bacterium | reverse complement strand
GTCCAAGGGGCCGAACCGCTTTTCTTTCTCGACTATTTCGCTTGCGGGACGCTGGACGCCGACATCGCGAAGAGCGTCGTCGCTGGCATTTCTGAAGGATGCCAGCAAGCAGGCTGCGCCCTTATCGGCGGCGAAACGGCGGAAATGCCCGGCATGTATGCCGACAATGATTATGATTTGGCCGGTTTCGCCGTCGGCGCGGCCGAAGGCGGAGAGTTGCTCACCGGCGATCAGGCCGTCGAAGGCGACGTGATCCTGGGTCTTGCATCGAGCGGTGTTCATTCGAACGGCTATTCGCTGGTTCGGAAAGTCATGGCGAATTCGGGTCTCACATGGTCGGCCGAAGCCCCATTTCAACCAGGGAGCACGCTGGCAGCCTGTCTGATGACGCCGACCCGAATCTATGTGAAGAGTTGCCTTGCGGCCCTGGAGGCCGGCGGCGTTCATGGCTTCTCGCACATTACCGGCGGCGGCTTACCGGAAAACCTGCCACGGGTCCTGGGGGCGGGCCTCGCAGAGG
>JAPPPC010000153.1 GCA_028817685.1 Rhodospirillaceae bacterium | reverse complement strand
AGGAAGGACCGTCGATTAACGGCACGAAAAAAGTGCTGCAATGGATGGTCGAGAACGGCGAGCAAATCGACATGTGCATCGTCGGCGAACCGACCAACCCGGCCGAACTGGGCGAGATGGTGAAGATCGGCCGGCGCGGCAGCATGAATTCGATTCTGACCGTAAAGGGGACGCAAGGTCATGTCGCCTATCCGCATCTGGCGGACAACGCGGCTCATCGGTTGGTCCAGATGCTGGACGCGCTGACAGCGAACCCGCTCGACGAAGGTAATGATCATTTCCAGGCGTCCAGCCTGCAGATCACCAGCATCGATATCGGGAATCCGACCGAGAACGTGATTCCCGGCGAGGCCGAGGCGCGGTTCAACATCCGCTTCAACGACATGCACACCTCGGAAACGCTTTCGGGCTGGATCCGGGATACACTCGATGCGGCGGCGGACGGGACGCCCTACGATCTGTCGATCCGGGTCAGCGGCGAGTCCTTCGTCTTTCCGCCCGGCGAACTGTCGAAATTGATTTCCGATGCCTGCGAAATGGTGGTCGGTCAGCGGCCGGAACTGAGTACGACCGGCGGGACGTCAGATGCGCGTTTCATCAAGGATCACTGTCCGGTGGCCGAGTTCGGCTTGATCAGCCAAACCATGCATAAGGTCGATGAGCGCACCCTCGTCGACGATATCAACAAACTGTCTGAAATCTACGAGCACATTCTGCGCGGCTTTTTCCGATGATCGCCCGCCATGAGGTCCTGCTCTCGCTGTACGGCGCTTGGCGTCTGTTCCTGCGGGACCCTCGCGGCATCGAATGGTTGGACGACTCGGTCGAAGGCTATTGGAAATCGTTCTTTTGTGCGGTGGTCGTGCTGCCGGCATTCGTCATTTGGATATCGATGCGCAACAGCGGTTTGGAAGATGTCGGCTTCATCCGCATCGTAACCGTAGAAGGTATTGAATACGTTATACAATGGGTCTCCTGGCCGCTCATCATGGCGTATATCGCGCCGGCGATCGGACGGGATGACAAGTATATCCGCTATGTCGTCGCGTTTAACTGGTCCGCCGGCGTCTATGTCTGCATCTATTTGATCGTCATTGGAATCAAGCTGACCGGCATCGTGTCCGGCGGCGGGCTGGCCTTGATTGGGTTGGTCGCTGTGATCGCCATTCTGACCTATCATTGGTATGTCGCGCGGGTCGCACTTGAAGTTTCCGGCGGTGTCGCCGCGGCGTTGGTGGCGGGCGAATTCTTGCTGGCGCACATGATCGACGCGGTCGGACAGAATTTGTTGCGATAGTACCGACGCTCTCCTTCACTGGCCTTTGGTATAAAGTGGTGGGATGGCGACACTCTTCAAAAATATCCTGCTCACCGCAATCGCCTTGGCGGTTCTCGTGATCTTCGAGCAGTGGTTCGGTATGACCGTCGCCTTCATCGCGGCGGGTGTTTGTTTTCTCGCCTACGTTCTGCTCATCACATGGCGCCAGATGCGTGACGAGACGGACGAGGACTAGAGCAAATCGTTTTAATCGGAATCACCTTTGGTGATCCGATTAAAACATGAATTTGCTCTAATTCTATAGAGCGCGCAGATTCACGACTTTGATCGAGCGCAAATTTGCGCTCGATCAAAGTCGATCTGCGCTAGCCGGTCAGTAGACCACTTGAGTCAGGTATAGCCCGTCCGGCGGCGCCGTGGGGCCGCCCGCGGTCCGATCCTTGGCCTCCAGGGCGGAAACAACCTGTTTTTCCGTCCAAGCGCCTTCGCCGACCAGCTTCAATGTGCCGGTCAGGATGCGCACCTGATTGTGCAGAAAGGATCGTGCCTGGGCTGCGATGTGGATTTCGTCGCCGACACGGGAGACGCTCAATAGGTCGAGGGTCTTCACCGGCGATTTCGCCTGGCAGCGCAACGCCCGGAACGAGCTGAAATCGTGATTGCCGACCAGCGATTGCGCCGCACGGTGCATAATGTCCACATCGAGTGGGCGCGCCACATGCCAAACTCGGCCATATTCCAATGCGCTGGGCGCGCGCCGGTTCAGGATGCGGTAGAGGTAGTCGCGCCGGACGGCCGAAAATCGAGCGTGGAATTCCTCAGTCACCGACTCCGCCGCCACGATGGAAACGGCCCGCGACTTCAGATGATGGTTCAACGCGTCGCGCACCGTGTCGGCATCGGTTTCTTTCGCAAGATCGAAATGGGCGATCTGGGCCAAGGCGTGTACACCGGAATCGGTGCGCCCCGCGCCGTGCAGGGTGATGGTTTCACCGGTAAACCCAGTGATCGCGGATTCGATCGCTTCCTGCACGGACAGGCCGTTCGCCTGCCGCTGCCAGCCGACGAAACCGCTGCCGTCATACTCGACCGTGATCTTCCAACGGTTCACGACAGCACCGTGCCGGCCGGGAGACCATATCCGCGCAGGAACGCGGCGGCGTCGGTCGGGCCTTTGCCGCTGCGTTGTACGGTGACCAGGCGCAAGGCCCCGTCGCCGCAGGCGATCG
>JAPPPC010000868.1 GCA_028817685.1 Rhodospirillaceae bacterium | reverse complement strand
GAGGTGGGCCAGGCGGTCGAGGACGCGGTCGATATCTTCACCTTCTCCATCGGGGCGGGCGGCGCGAGCTGCGGGCAGCTGCTCAACGGCGCCGATTTGATCGGCTCGTTCGACAGTTTCAAGCCGAAATTCGCCAAGCGCTACGGCAATGTCGGCGAGGTGGCGATCAAGGCGTTCTCGAACTACACGGCGGAGGTCCGGTCGGGCGCGTTCCCGGACGAAGATCACGTCTATAAGATGAACGCCGAGGAAGCGGCCAAATTCAAAGAGGCGCTCGCCGCGACAAAATAGCCTGTCGCTTGGCATAGCAGCCGACAGATACCATCTGATCCAAGAAGCAGGCCGTTTGCGGCCGGCGATCCAATTCGACAAAGACGGGAGAGTCCAGTGCTCGACAAGCGTGCATTCTACATCAACGGTCAATGGCAGGCGCCGGCCACGGCAAACGATTTCGACGTCATCAACCCCTCGAACGAAGAGCCCTGTGCGGTCATCTCGCTCGGCGGGCAGGCGGATACGAATGCGGCCGTCGCAGCGGCGAATGCTGCGTTCGACGCCTGGCGGGAAACGCCGAAGGAAGAGCGCCTGGCGCTGATCGAGAAACTCGCCGAGATCTACATGGCGCGGGCGGAAGAGATGGGCGAGGCGATCTCGCTGGAGATGGGTGCGCCGATCGCCATGTCGAAGGCGGCCCAAGCTGGCGCCGGCGCGGGCCACATCAAGAGCTTCATCCGCGCCTTCAAAGCTTTCGAGTTCGACCGCGAACTTGGCAGCCATGCGCCGGGCGACCGCATCCTGATGGAACCGGTCGGGGTCTGCGGCCTGATCACGCCGTGGAACTGGCCGATGAACCAGGTCACCTTGAAGGTCACCCCGGCCCTGGCGACCGGCTGCACGATGGTGCTGAAACCCTCGGAGATCGCGCCGCTTTCCTCGCACCTGTTTGCCGAGATGATGGACGAGGCCGGGTTCCCGGCAGGCGTGTTCAATCTCGTCAATGGCGACGGCGCCGGGGTCGGGACGCAGCTCTCCGGCCATCCGGATGTCGACATGATCTCCTTCACCGGCTCCACCCGGGCCGGCATCGCGATTTCCAAGAACGCCGCGGACACGATCAAGCGTGTCAGTCTGGAGCTCGGCGGTAAGGGTGCGAACCTGGTCTTCGCCGATGCGGACGAGAAGGCGGTGACCCGCGGCGCGCGTCATTGCTTCAACAATTCCGGCCAGTCCTGCAACGCGCCGACGCGCATGCTCGTCGAGCGCCCGATCTACGATCAGGCCGTCGAACAGGCGGCCGCGGCAGCGGAGCAGACGGCGGTCGATATCGCGTCGAAAGAGGGTCGGCATATCGGTCCGGTTGTCTCCGAGGTCCAGTTTGACAAGATCCAGGCGCTGATCGAGAAGGGCATGGAAGAGGGCGCGCGGCTGGTCGCCGGCGGTCCGGGCCGGCCGGAAGGGGTCAACCGTGGCTATTTCGTGCGGCCCACCGTCTTTGCCGACGTCAACAACGACATGACGATAGCCCGCGAGGAGATCTTCGGCCCGGTGCTGTCGATCATCCCGTTCGAAGACGAAGCGGAAGCCGTGTCGATCGCCAATGACACGCCCTACGGTCTGACCAACTATGTCCAGACCCAGGATATGGACCGGGCCCACCGGGTCGCGCGGCGGCTGCGGTCCGGCATGGTCGAGATGAACGGCCAATCCCGCGGCGCCGGCGCGCCGTTCGGCGGCTACAAGCAATCCGGCAACGGCCGCGAGGGCGGCATCTGGGGCTTGGAGGATTTCCTCGAGGTCAAATCCGTCAGTGGTTGGGCGGCGGAGTAGGGGAGACTTCTTCGCGGACGCGTCATTGATTAAACAACGTGTCGTCCCGGCCAAGACGCTTTGCGTCGCAGAGCCGGGACCCAGGGACACGGTGAGCGTGGCATAGAATCTGGGCCCCGGATCGAAGTCCGGGGCGACATATTGGTGTTTAATCTGTAGCGCACCGCAAATTTTAGGAAAGGGATGCCGCGATGATTGAAGTCAATGGGATGGCGCATGTCATCCTGACCGTCAGCCAGTTCGAGGCGGCGCGGGCGTTCTATTCCCGGTTGATGCCGGCCATGGGGCTGGAGCAGGTCTACGAAAGCGAAAAGTTCACCTACTTCGTCGGTGGCCGGACCGCGGTCGGTATCCAACAGTGCGATCCGGAATACGAAGGTGAGCGTTTCGTGCAGGGCAGGGTCGGGTTGCATCACATCTGCCTGCGCGCCCGGTCGCGCGAGGACGTCGACAAGGTCGGTGCATTGCTGGAAGAGATGGGCGCCCATATCGTCAGCCCGCCGCAGGAAGGCACCTGGGCGCCGGGCTACTACTACGTTCTGTGTGAAGACCCGGACGGTATTCGCGTGGAAGTGAACTACGTGCCGGGGCAGGGCGTGCTGGCGGAGGACGCGTCGTTCAACCCGTCTGGCGACTACGACACCTAAGGAAGGAATTTGCGATGAACCTGACAACGGTCGAGTATG
>JAPPPC010000362.1 GCA_028817685.1 Rhodospirillaceae bacterium | reverse complement strand
TCCTTGACCTGGGCCACTTCCGCGGGAGAGCAGAGATAACCGCCGGCTGCCTCGAGCGCCTTGATCGCGTCGTCATAGACCGCATCGACGATCGTCACCGAATTCTCCGACGAGCAGGAGGTCGCGTTGTCGAAGATCTTCGAGGCGCAGATTTTTTCCGCCGCGTCGGTCAGGTCAGCGCTGTCATCGATGATCACCGGCACATTGCCCGCGCCGACCCCGATCGCCGGCGTGCCGCTGGAATAAGCGGAACGGACATTGTTCTGACTGCCGGTGACGACGACCAGATCGACCGCCTTCATCAGCGCGCCGGTCAGCTCCTTGGTCACCGGGCTCGGCAGGACCTGCACCAGATCCACCGGCGCGCCGACCTTCTCCAGTTCCGCACGCATAAGCTCGACGGTCATGTTGGTGGTCGTCCAACCGGAGGGCGACGGCGCGATAATCACGGCATTGCCGCCCTTGACGGCCATCATCGCCTTATTGACCGGCGTCGCGGCCGGATTCGTCGACGGCGTCACCGCGCCGACCACACCGACCGGCTTGGCGTATTTGACCAAGCCCTTCTCGGGGATTTCCTCGATCACGCCAACGGTCTTGACCAGCATCAGGTCACGCAGCGCCCCAAAGGTCTTGCGGGTGTTCTTGATCACCTTGTCCGGCACATTGCCGAGACCGGTATCTTCGACAGCCAGGACGGCCAAGCGCTCCGCGTTTTCCGGCTTGTAGATCGACCAGGCCAGCGCGGTCACCGCCTCGTCGATGCGCGCCTGATCGGCATCCGCGAAAGCGTCCATCGCCGCCCGCGCCCGGCCCATCAGCCCGTCCAGCACCACGTTCACATCCAGCATTTCGGGCGCCTGCGCCGCCACCTGACTCATCCGGTCTCTCCCGTTTTGTTCGGTATTACGAAGCGTCTGTCGTCCACGCAATCGTCAAAATTTCATTTTATGAAACTAATTGTTCCATTTTCTGAAAATTTTTTCTGCATGTCAATCGAACCCGCTCGCGATTTTGCGATAGGCTGTGCACCATAGCAAAGTTCCGCGGCAATCGGGCAAGCCATGAACGATTGGGAAGAACGGTTGGATCGGACCGGCGTGTCCGAATTGCGGGCGCTTTTGGAATCGGGCGCCGTGACGGCGCGCTGGTTGGCCGAGGCGTCCTTCCGGCGGATCGACGCGTTGGACGACCGCGTCAACGCCGTCATCGAACGCAATCCGGATGCGCTGACAATCGCCGACCAGCGCGACGACGAGCGGCAGAGCGGCACCCTGCGCGGACCGCTGCATGGCATCCCGGTGTTCATCAAGGACAATATCGATACCGGCGACCACATGGCGACCACGGCAGGGTCGCTGGCCTTGGCCGGATCGCGGGCTCCGAACGACGCCTTCATTGTCGAAAAATTGCGCCAGGCCGGGCTGGTTATTCTGGGCAAGACCAATTTGAGTGAATGGGCAAATTTCCGTTCGGCGCGGTCCTCCAGCGGCTGGAGCAGCCTTGGCGGCCAAACGCGAAACCCCTATGCGCTGGACCGCACGCCAGGCGGATCGAGTTCCGGGTCCGGCGTCGCGGTCGCTTGCGGTTTCGCGCCGCTGGCGGTGGGAACGGAGACGGACGGTTCCATTCTCAACCCTGCGGCAATGAATGGTATCGTAGGAATCAAACCGACTATCGGCCTGGTCAGCCGCAGCGGCATCATCCCGATCTCGCACAGGCAAGACACGGCCGGACCGATGGCCCGCTCCGTCTCCGATGCGGCCGCATTGTTATCGGTGCTGGCGGGACCGGATGCGGAGGATATGGCGACAGCCGATGCGCCGCCGGCGCCGGATTATTGCGATTACCTGGACCCGGACGGGCTCAAGGGCGCCCGGATCGGCGTCGCGAGAGCCTATTGCGGCTTCCACGAGGGTATCGATGCGATTTTGGCCGATTGCCTGGCGGCCATGCGGGCGCGCGGCGCCGAGATCGTCGAGGATGTTGCCCTGCCGACGCGCGACGCGATTCGAAAAACCGAACGGCGTACCATGACCTACGAGTTCAAAGCTGGGCTCGACGCCTATTTCGCGCGCCGCGGGCCGGACTCGCCGATATCCTGTCTGGATGATGTCGTCGCTTTCAACAACGCACACGCGGATACGGCGATGCCCTATTTCCCGCAGGACATCCTCGAACAGGCACAGGCGACGAAATCGCTGAGAGAGCCTGATTACCTTGCGGCGCGGGAGGAAACCACACGGCTTGCGGCCACGGAAGGGATCGACGCGGCGCTTGCAGCACATGAGCTCGACGCTATCGCGGCACCCACCGCTTGCGCCGCTTGGCGCATCGACTGGATCAATGGCGACAACCGGTCCGGCGGCAGCTCGACCCCGGCCGCGGCGGCCGGTTATCCCAGTATCACGGTGCCAGCGGGCTATCTGCACGGGCTACCGATCGGTTTGTCTTTATTCGCCGGCGCGTTTCAGGAACCGGCATTGATCCGGCTGGCCTACGCGTTCGAACAGGCCATGCCGGTCCGTCAGCCGCCAAAGTTCCAAACACATGCGCACCCCTAGGCCGATGCGCCCGCCGATCGAATTCTGCGCGATCGTCGCTGTTTTGTTGGCTCTATACAGCGCACCGCCTGCCTACGCCGCGGACATCTCAGGCAAGGCCCAAATCGTCGACGGCGGTACGATCATCATTGCCAGGCAGACCATTCAACTCGAGGGGATTTCCACGCCGGCATTCACCGAACGATGCGGCCCAGCGGAAAGCGGGTGGCATTGCGGCCAGGAAGCGGCCTTTGCGCTGGCGGATATGGTCGGGCGGACCTGGGTCGAATGCGACCTCCGCGACGCCGGCACCTTGCAGCGCCTCATCGGTGTCTGTCGGGTCGGCGGGCCCAAAGGCCGCGACCTCGGCGCCTGGATGGTGAAACGGGGGTGGGCGCGCTCGGCGGGCCGCTACGCCGCGCTGGAGAAAGCTGCAAAAGCTTCCGGAATTGGCCTATGGCGCGGCGCGCGGCCCAAATGACGAGCGCTGGTGCCGGTTAGTCCGCGGCGTCCGCCTGCTCCATTAGATCGGAATCGACGCTCTTCGTCTCATGGATGGCCGGTGAGTAGATCTCGATCAATTCCAGGTCGTCGGAACAAGACAGTTCGTTGTGAACGATGCCGGCCGGTTGCAGCACGCAATCACCGGGGCCGAAGGTCTTCACGCCACCCTCGCCTTCATAGATGAATTTGATCCAGCCCTTCAGCACATAGAACATCTGAAAGTCGCAGAGATGCTGATGCACGCCGGTGGTGTGCATGTCATGGTCGCCGCCCTTGTCCTCTTCCTTGACCCGGACGACATGGGCGCGGACGGCGCCGTTCGTCGCGTCCGCGATACCGAGATCGCGATATTCCATGAAGTCGCGCAGGCCCTGCTGATAGACCGCGTCCTTGGCGTAGCTGGCGGAAAATTTCTGCTTTTCGTCGCTCATGATCCGATCCCTTCGTTTTGGCTGGGCTTTAAACTAAGGCCGGAAGCGAATTCGGGTCAAATGAGGTTTCATTCCGCAATGGCCCGCCATGCCGCAAGGCGTTGTTGCGCCGACATCAATTCCACGGGGCTTAGCTGCGCTTCGATCGCATCGCGCCGGTTTGCAGCCCAACGGTTCCCCTGCCGTGCAGCGAGGCTCAACCAGAGCCATGCCTTTGCCAGGTCGCGGGAGACGCCATGCCCTCGTGCATAGTAGTCACCAAGATTGAGCTGTCCGATGACATGGCCCTGCGCGGCGGCCCGTCGAAACCAGTCCGCTGCGCGCGACGGGCTTGGTGGGACACCGAGCCCCTGCGCGTAGAGGCCGGCCAGTGTTGCTTGAGCCTGGGCGTCACCGGCCGCCGCCAATGGCTGCCATTGATCACGCGCTTCGGCGAAATTGCCGGCGTCGTACGCGGCCAGCCCATCCCAGAAGTCGGCACGACCCGGCATCGCGGATAGCGACGCGGTAACGAGGATGACCCAAAACAGGATTCTTCCGAGGTTCCAACGCATGAAACAAACCTAACAGTCGGCAGCTTTTGTCATTGCAACGCTCAACATCTATTGATGCGGCGAGAGCAATCCGTTAATCGGTAATTCGCGTGACGGCGGTCACCGCCGAATCGGCAGGATTTAGGATATTTTCACCATTCCGGGCCCTGATACCCGTACCCCCGCCCTACGGATTCACAATTAGGCAGAGTCATGGCCGCAAAAAATGTTTGCCTGGTCGGCGCCGGGAATATCGCCAACACGCATGCTGCGGTCTTGGCGACCCTGCCATCGGTGGCGGTCAGTACGGTCGTCGACCCGAACCTGGCGCTTGCCGAGGCGATGGCCAAGTCTCTGGGCGGGGCGAAAGCATTCGCCAGCCTGGACGACGCGCTGGCAGCCGGCGGCTTCGACCGGGCGCATATACTCGTGCCGCCACCGTTGCACGACCCCATCGCCACGAAACTCTTGAACGCCGGTGTCTCCGTGCTGTGCGAAAAGCCGCTCGCGGAAACTTCCGCCGAGTGCGGCGCGCTGATCCAACTGGCCGCGTCGAAAGGCGTGACGCTTGGGGTCAATCAGAATTTCATCTTCAATCCGGCCTTCCGGAAACTCTTGGACGCGGTACGCGGGCAGAAGTTGGGGCGGCTGCGGCATGTGAACTGCATCTACAACATGCCACTACGCCAACTGGCCGCGAAGCAGATGTCGCACTGGATGTTCGACAAGCCGCTCAACATTCTGCTGGAGCAGGCCGTCCATCCGCTTTCGCAAATCTGCGCCTTGATCGGCAATGTAACCGACTTCGGGGCGAACATGCGGATGCGCAGATGCAATTCGCGGTCGGCCGCTACTACACCTTTTGGCAGATCACCGCGGTTTGCGACGACGGCGTCATCGTCGCCGACATGATGACCAACCGCTGCTATACGCATGGTCGCACCCGCCTACCGGATTTTGCCGACGCCTTTTTCACCGGTCGCAGCGCCGCGCGCGAAATCGCCGGACAAAGCCGCAAAAACGCAATGGACTATCTGTTGTCCTTGTTCCGCCTGAAGGAACGGTCGGAACCATTCTACGTCAGCATGAAAGGCTGCATTGCGGACTTTCACAACGCGCTCGATGCGGGCCGCGCGCCAGAGTCGGATGGCGCGTTCGGCGCGGAGATGGTGCGGATCTGCGAAGAAATCACCAAGACCGGCTTCAACTACGCACCGGCGTCAGCCGTTCCCGAACCGCGCGAAGCTGCGGAAAAAGCCGATGTCGTACTGCTGGGCGGCACCGGATTCATCGGCGCCCATACGGTCAGGCATTTGCTGCAATCCGGCCGCACCGTCGCGGTCATGGCGCGCACGGCGAAGAATCTGGCACCGGTCTTTCTCGAAGATGGGGTGACATTGCTGCGCGGCGATGTCACCAAGCGCGACGACGTCGAAAAAGCAGTCAGGATGGCACCCCTGGTCGTCAATCTGGCGCATGGCGGCGGCGGCGACAGTTGGGAAGCGATCGAGCGCAGCATGGTCGGCAGCGCCAAACTGGTGGCCGAATGCTGCCTGGAAGCCGGAACCGAGCGGCTGATCCAGATCGGCTCTATCGCCGGCCTGTATCTGGGCGATGCCGGTGACACCATTACCGGCGCGACACCGCCCGACCCGCAGGCCGAGAACCGCGGCGACTACGCACGCGGCAAGGCGGTCAGCGATCTGGCGCTGCTCGACATGCACAAATCCAAGGGCTTGCCGGTCTGCATCTTGCGGCCCGGCGTCGTCATCGGCGACGGCACCAGTCCCTTCCATAGCGGTCTCGGCTTTTACAATAACGAGCAATATTGCCTGGGCTGGAACGACGGCCGGAACCCGCTGCCCTTCGTATTGGCGAGCGATGTCGCGAGCGCCATCACCGCCAGCCGCAGCGCGCCGCTCCCCAGTCTGCGCGACATGAAGTCCCGCGGCATGAATGCGCGCTTCGACTGCACGGACGCCAAGCGTGATCTCGACTGGAAACCGGTCGCCGATCGTGAGACGTTCATCGATCAGGCGATCCGCGCCGTCGTACAAACCTAGCCGCCGGTCACACTTGACTGCCGAACCCCGCACCCTCCTGCACGTCTTTTCGACCCTGAATGTCGGTGGTCCTCAGGTCCGCTTCGCGACCCTGGTGAATGCGCTGGGAACGCGCTTCCGGCACCGCGCCCTCGCGATGGACCGCGGCTACGCAAGCTTGGATTTGATCGACCCGGATGCGCCTTGCGCAACTTGGGATATCCCTGTCGAAAAGAACCAGACCCTGCGCAATATCGTCGCGTTCCGCCGCCATTTGAACGCTCTCAATCCGGATGTGCTGATCACCTACAATTGGGGCGCGATCGAATGGGCGGTTGCCAATTTGGCCCGGTCCTGCCCGCATATCCATATCGTCGACGGGTTCGGTCCGGAAGAGGCGGATCGGCAGATGCCGCGCCGGGTCCTGTTCCGGCGCGTCGCCCTGGCCCACAACACCACCATCGTCGTGCCATCCCATACGCTGGAGAAAATCGTCACCCAAATATGGCGGCAATCGCCGTCGAAAACCGTCTATCTGCCGAACGGTATCGATTGTTCCCGCTTTGATATCCCCCGGGACAGTGCCCTTGCAGATCAGTTCGGTATCCCCGCCGAAGCGACGGTCATCGGAACCGTGGCCGCCCTGCGGCCGGAGAAAAATCTCGGCCGCCTGCTGGACGCATTTCAGGCAATACAAGCCGGACAGGAATTGCGCCTGGTCATCGTCGGCGATGGGCCGGAGCGGGAACCGATGCAGACGAAGGCTGTAGAGCTCGGCATCACAGACCGTGTCATCTTCACAGGCTACCTGTCGGACCCGGCGCCGATCCTGAGCCTGTTCGATATTTTCGCCATCTCTTCCGATACCGAGCAGATGCCGATCAGCGTCTTGGAAGCGATGGCATCGGGTCTACCCGTTGCCGGCGTCGATGTCGGCGATGTCCGGCATATCGTATCCGACGCGAACAAGGATCTGATCGTCGAACGCGACAGCGCGGCCTTGAGCGGCGTGATGACACGGCTCGCGTCAGACCCTGAACTGCGAAAACGCGTCGGCGCGGCCAATCGGCAGCATGTCCAATCGGTCTATGATGAAACGACGATGGTGGAAGCTTACGGGCGGCTCTTCTCAGGCGAACGCCCGGGCTAGCAAGAACCCTCCATGGCCATGAACGGCACTAGTACCCTTCCGCAATCTCTTCGAGCGCTTCGAAATCCGGCAGCGCCACGCGCCCGCCCTGCTCGATCCGGATCGTTTGCGACCGTTTGAGGTTGGAAAACGTCCGGCTGACCGTCTCGGTGGTCAAGCCGAGATAGTCCGCGATGTCGGTGCGGCTCATCGGCAAGTCGACGGGCGATGCCTCAGCGCCAACCGCTTCCTGCCGTTTGGAAAGCCTCAACAGGAACGATACGAGCTTTTCTTTCGCCGTCTTGCGGCCGAGCATAACCATCTGGTCCTGGGCCTGCGCCAGCTCATTGGAAGCGAGCCCCAACAGCCGCTTTTCAAGATGCGGCAGTTCTTCCAGCAGCGATTCGAGTTTACGGCGCGGGAACCGGCAGACCTTCACCTCATCCACGGCTTCCGCGCTATAGGCCTAGATTTCATTCAAGGCGATCCCCAGGAAATCGCCGACGCCAAGAAAGCCGGTAATCTGCCGCCGGCCATCCGGCAGCAGCTTATAAAGGCGGACGGTGCCGCCGGTGACATTGAACAGATAGTCCGCCGCCTCGCCCTCATCGATAATCGGGTCTTGCGCGGAATAGGTAAAATTTTGCGCGATCGCCGCCATGCGCTGCAGATCCGTATTGTCGAGAACGCTGCAGATCGACAGATCGCGCACCGAGCATGCCGCGCAGGGGCTCAGCATCGGGTCGGGATTGGCCGCGGGCGGCCGATTGATCTTAATGGAGGCCATGTCAGCGCACCCAGTTAAGAAACCTCTGTCCATTATTAATTTAGGCTTTCGGACGGCGATTTGCACGGCGCTTTTTACCGCAGCTCCCCATTCATGACTTATGTCATTTCCGCGCATCCGGCATGTGACTAGCGTGTTCCGTCAAATCGAAGCGGAAGACGTGATGCTGCGGGACTACGAAATCAGATCTCTTTCCAGAAACAATGCTGCCAAAGCCTATCCCCTAGTCCAGGCGGCGTGCCCCGAAGTCTCGCTCGATGCCTGGATCAACTACGCCGCACGCCTTACCGGGTCGATGCCATCCGCCTCGGCTGCCGGAATCGTCGTCGCCGAATGCGCACGCGGCTACATTCACGGTCTGTTCAGCTATACGGTCCGGTTCATTCTCAACCATCAGGCGGTGCTGACGGTCGAAAATTTTATCGCGGTGGATTTCGGCGACCGCGATGCCGCCACCAAAGCGCTGATCGCTGACATGGACAGGTTGGCCCGCGACCATGGCTGCTCGACCATCCACACCCACATCCCCAATGACGGCGCCATCCTGTATCCGGGCAAATCCGGCACGCAGAACTGTCTGCGCGCGGCAGGTCACGAAATCGGGTCGATCAATTTTTGCAAAGCTCTCGACGACAATTAGAGACCGCGATGACGAGCGCAACGGAAACAAAGGCCGGCAACCCGACCCTGAAGCGCAGCTTGTCACTGCCAATGATTGCGCTTTATGGGCTGGGCACGACAATTGGCGCCGGGATTTACGTCCTCATCGGCAAGGTTGCGGGTAGTGCCGGCCTCTATGCCCCGGTTGCGTTTCTCGTGGCGGCGCTGCTCGCCGGCCTTATGGTGTTCTCCTTTGCGGAATTCTCGTCGCGCCTGCCGAAGAGCGCCGGAGAGGCGGTCTACATCCATGCTGCCTTTGCAAAGAACTGGTTGGCACTGCTGGTCGGGCTCGGTGTCATGGTTTCCGGCATCACATCCAGCGCCGCCATCGCGAACGGTTTCGTCGGCTATTTGCATGAATTCGTCGCCGCGCCCGATTGGCTGGCGATCGTCCTGCTGGTTTGCACGCTCGGCATCGTTGCGGCCTGGGGTATCACCGAGTCCGTGACAATCGCTGTCGTCGCCACGGTGATCGAGATTGGCGGACTGCTTGTCGCGATCTGGGCCGGCTATGACGGCCTGGCTCAATTACCCACGCGATTGCCCGACCTGCTGCCACCCCTCACCACGGGCGCCTGGAGCGGTATCCTGGCTGGGTCGATCCTCGCCTTCTACGCTTTCATCGGATTCGAGGACATGGTCAATGTCGCCGAGGAAGTGAAAGACGTCCGGCGCACGCTGCCACGCGCGATCATCATCACCCTGGTCGTTACGACGGGTTTTTACGTCGTCTTGTCGCTGGCCGCCGTGTTGAGCCTGCCGCTTGGCGACCTAGCCGCCAGCGAAGCGCCACTGGCGTTGCTCCTGGAACAGAAGGCACCCGGACTGTCGGGTGCGATCAGTATCGTCGCAATCGTTGCTATTCTGAACGGCGCCCTGATCCAGACGGTGATGGCCGCGCGCGTTCTCTACGGTCTCGCCAATCAAGGCTGGCTGCCGCCTGTTTTCGCGACGATCCACCCGAAGACCCGGACGCCGCTTCCAGCAACGGTGACCGTCGCGGTCATCATCCTGATTTTCGCCCTTTGGCTGCCGCTGGTTCGGCTCGCGGAAATCACGTCTTTCGTCATGCTGCTGATGTTCGCGCTCGTCAATCTGGCGCTGTGGCGGGTCAAGTGGCGCGATCCGACGCCGCCCGACGCGTTCGTCATACCGGGCTGGATGCCGATCGCCGGGTTCTTCGCCAGCGTCGGGATCGTCACGCTGCAGGCGATCAATCTGATCGCCGGTTGAAACGCCTATTTTCCGAGCAGCTTGTTCAGGGTCCCGCCCACGGAGTCTTTGCCTTTTTCGAGCGCGCCCTTACCCTTCTCCACGGCATCCTTCGCGACACCGGTTGCGCCGCCGAGAACCTTATCGAGGTTCAGCGTCCCGACCGCCTGGGTCGCACCGCTGCTGACGGCTTTGATGATCTGGTTCGTCACCTCGCCGGGCGACGCGCCCCCTGACTTCTTTCCGATATCCTTCAGGTGGATCGCGGGCAACGGCGCACCCAACGACTTGCCGCCGAGCGCGGAAGCGCTGACATTGACGTTGCCATCGCGGATATAGAGGTTCTCGATCACCAGCTTGACGTCGCTCTCTTTTTGATCGCCGCCGCTGGAGCCGCCGCCGGTATAGGCTTCGACATTCTTGCGGATCGCGTCGATGTTGCTGCCCGCCGAGCCGATCTCATAGGTGACCGACGGCGCGGCGATGACGACTTCCTTGATCACGATGGTATCGCCGCCGATCGACTCCGTATCGAGCGCGACGCTCACCTGGCCGAGCTTGAATGCGTGGTCACTTTCGAAGCCCGCCGGGTTGCCCATGGTCAGTCCGCTCAAACTGCCGGCACCGGAGGTCGGCGACAGCTCGACCTTGTCGAGGGTGACCTCGGTCTTCGTGATGTCCGAGCCATAGGTTTCGATGGCGGTCTTGACGAGCGAGTCCAGGTTGCCCACGAACCAGTAAACCGCGATCGCAACGACGACGACGCTCACCGCAACGCCGATAAGGACGTTTTTCCCACCGAGCCACTTACGTTAGTCGCCGCCAGAGTGCCGTGAGTT